>NZ_CAXIAK010000003.1:0-95820 GCF_964021665.1 uncultured Acidovorax sp. | reverse complement strand
AAGAAGGCTGCTGCTCCAGCGAAGAAGGCTGCTGCTCCAGCGAAGAAGGCTGCTGCTCCAGCGAAGAAGGCCGCTGCTCCAGCGAAGAAGGCTGCTGCTCCAGCGAAGAAGGCCGCTGCTCCAGCCAAGAAGGCCGCTGCTCCAGCCAAGAAGGCCGCTGCTCCAGCCAAGAAGGCTGCTGCTGCAAAGAAAGTGGTGAAGGCTCCAACAGCCCCTGCCGCTCCCGCTGCTCAGACCACGCTGAACCCCCAGGCTGCCTGGCCGTTTCCCACAGGCACCAAGCCCTGAGGAAGCCCAGCTTTCCAAGCCCAACCCGGTGCCCTGCACCGGGTTTTTTTATGCCTGTACGGGGAGAGCCTTGAGCACAGTGTCGAAGGCCCGCCCTGGATGGCAGGCCAAGCCTCTCAGTCCCATCACGCGGGGGAGAAATCCAGGACATAGTTCTGTGGGCCACGCTGCGCAATCTTCAGCGCGCCCACCTTGTTGCCCAGTTCAGCACACCGCGCCAAAGGCCAGCCCTGCTCCAGACCAAACAGCAGGGCTCCACGCCAAGCGTCACCGCACCCTGTTGGGTCCACCACGGCCGCTGGCTGCACAGCTTGCACTCGCTCACGCTCGCCATCCACCCACACATCACAACCTTCACCGCCCAAAGTCACTACCAGGCCCTTCACCTTGCGCGAGATGTCTGCCAGGCTCAAGCCGGTGCGGTCGCACAGCATCTTGCCTTCGTAGTCATTCACCGTCACCCAGGTGGCTTGCTCAATGAATTGGGTCAACTCAGCGCCATTGAACATGGGCAAGCCCTGGCCCGGATCGAACACGAAAGGGATGCCAGCCGCCACGAACTGCGCGGCATGTTCCAGCATGGCATCGCGCCCATCTGGCGAGATGATGCCCAGCTTGATATCGGGATGGGATTCGATGCGGGTGATGTGCGCCTGCATCATGGCTCCTGGGTGGAACGCCGTGATCTGGTTGTTGTCACGGTCGGTCATGATCATGGCCTGCGCCGTGTAAGTGCCGTCCACCTGCTTCACATAGCGGTCACTGATACCCAGCGCAGCCAGGCGCTGCAGGTACTCGCCACCGTCTGTTCCCAGCGTGGCCATGGGCAGGGGCTCGCCACCCAGCAACTTGAGGCTGTAGGCGATGTTGCCTGCGCAGCCACCGAAATCACGACGCAACGATGGCACCAGAAAAGACACGTTGAGGATGTGCAATTGATCCGGGAGGATCTGCTCGGCAAACCGCCCCTCAAAAGTCATGATGGTGTCGAACGCCAGGGAACCACAGATAAGAGCGGCCATAAAAAGCAATCAATAAAAGAAGAATCAGGGATAAAACGCCAGCAGGCGATAGCCCGCCACGCGAGCGCCGCCAGTGGTCACCAGCACCGACACGGAAGCACTCCATTCGCCACCCGCGGCAAGCTCCTGCGGAGCGCCCATGTCAGCAGGCAGCAATACACGGCGCAACACGGGTTGGTCCTGCGCATCGGTCAGCGTCAACTCCACCGCCGGCATCTCCAGCGCCACGGTAGAACGGCTCTTCATCGTGACGGCGAGCACATAGCTGTCGCCCCGCGCCTTGTTGAAGGAAGAGCTGTCGATGACCACCTCTGCAATTTGCCGCAGAGGCGCCAGTTCACACCCCAGCGGCTCGCATAAGGCCAGCAAGAGGGGGCGAAGCTGTGGTGCCACGGCAGCCAGGCGGTTGCGCTCATGCACAGCCACCTGCGCTGCGAGTGCAGTCGCCAAAACCAATCCCAGCACAACCAGCCCACTGCGCACCAGGGGCTTGCGCCAAAACGCCCGCCGGCGGGCTGCTTTGACGAAGCTGACATCCTCCGCCGCGTCAGGCTCCTCATCGTCTTCGCCCTCGCTGCTTTGGTCAGCGCGCAGATCTGGTGTTGCCGGCTTCGCTTCCTTCACACCAGTGGCTTCGTCGATCGAAGGAAACTCCACCGATGGCAAAGAGGGCTTTACAGGCTCCTCGGCATCGGCAAGAGACTGCACTTCAGCAGCAGGAAGTGCGGGCAAGGATGCCAGAACATCCATGCCATCGGCAGTCATGCCCTCCAAGCCACCGTCGCTCACCACATCTGCCTGCAGCGGCTTGGCAGGCACTGCCTGCTCTGCACTGGTCGCGGTGACACCGTCCACCTGCGAAGCGGTTGGCGAAGGCTGTGCATCACACTCCAACGTCAGCGGAGTGTCTGCAAAGTCTTCAGCGTAAGGCAGCTCATACCCTCCGGGCTGCGGCACCGGTGCTGCAGGCGTCTGCGCCACGGCTTCCGAAGAAACCGCCGAGGAATACGTCGCACGAAGAGGTTCCTGCAGCACCAGCTCCAGCATGTCAGGCGACAACACGCGGCTTTCCTGCCGCCCTGCAAACTCGGGCGGAGGTGGTGGAGGGGGCGGAGCAACCGGAGCCTTGGGCGGCACGCTCGGGGCATCTGCCCCCTTCCAGGCAAAGGTAGCAGCAGGCTCAAAAATGGGAGGCGGCTCCGCACCGACCAGTGGAGGCTCCGCAGCCAGAAAGGCAGGCGGTACCGGATCGGGCACCGACAAGACTTCGGCGGGGCGAGCAAAAGGTGCCTCAGCCAAAACACCGGCACCCGACGGGGCTGGCGCATTCCCCGACGGCGCGTCAGGCTCCACAACAACCCGAGAGAAAGCTTTTTGGACAGGAGCCGGAGGAGCCCCCCATGCGCGCGAAGAATCATCCGCCCGCGCCACTGGCATGGGCGGTGGTCGCACGTCGGTCAGCGATACGTCGGGCAAAAGCGCTGGTGGGGGCGCTGGCATGAGCGATTCGGACGCATCAAACACCTCGGCGCAGTGACCGCAGCGCACCCAGCCATCAGAAATGCGCAACTGGTCCGCGACCACCTTGAATTGGGTCGAACAGGCGGGGCAGCGTGTGATCTGGCTCATCTGCAATGGATTGTAGAGCGCAGGCCCCACAGCCCGCGGGGCCTCGCAAGGCTCAACGGCTGGCGGTCATCAAAATCCAGCCGTCTTCCGAATCGGCCACTTGCAGTGGCAGCCAGGGGGCATAGGCCTCCTTCAGCTCATCTGCCTGCCGCTCCAGAATGCCGGCCAGCACCAGGTGTCCGCCAGCCGCTACATGGCTGCACAGCAAGGGGGCCAGCACGCGCAGTGGCGTCGCCAGGATGTTGGCCAGTACCGTCTGGTATTCACCCTGGGCCTTGTCGGGCAGGCCCGCCTTGAGCTGCACGCCATTGGCCTGCGCGTTTTGCAGGGTGGACTCCACCGCTGCAGGGTCGATATCCACCGCATCAATATCCACCGCACCGAACTTGGCAGCACCAATGGCCAGGATGCCCGAGCCGCAGCCGTAGTCCAGCACACGCCCCAGGGTACTGGAGCCATCGGCGGCCACCGTGCCGTTGCGCGCAATCCAGCGCAGACACATGCGGGTCGTGGGGTGCGTGCCAGTGCCAAAGGCCAGGCCTGGGTCCAGGCGAATGCTGCGCACAGCCTGCGGTGGCAACTCATGCCAGGTCGGCACGATCCAGAAATCGGGGGTGATGTCCACTGGCGCAAATTGCGATTGGGTCAACCGCACCCAGTCTTGCTCAGGCACTTCGGTCACACCCAGCACCTGGCAGCCTTCAAAAAAGTCTTGTACGGTCAGCAGCTGCTGCGCCTCCTGGGCAGCTTCGGCCGTGGGGAACAGTGCCACCACGCGGCTGCGCTGCCATCCATCCTTGGGCGGGGGCATGCCGGGCTCGCCAAACAGGGCCTGCTCGGCATCGGTCTGCGCATCGGCGTCTTCCACCGAGACGCTCAAGGCGTCCAGCGCATCCAGCGCGTCGCTCACCGCTTCAATGCGGTCTTCAGGGCACATCAGGCTCAGCTCAAACATGAAAAACGCCTCTTTGCAAAAATGAAATGCTGGCACCCGTTTCCGGGAGCCAGCATGTGAACCCACTGTGGCCGCACCAGCCCAAGACTGGAATCAGCCTAACAAACACCCAACGCCCGCAGCCCCCCGCAAGCCACCGCCGCGCTGGCGGTGTCTCCCTTCCCGAATGGCGCAGCCATTCGAGAAAAGGGGGAAGGCGCGAAGCGCCTCAGGGGGTTGTACGCAGCCTAGCGTTTGTGTTGCGACAGCCACTCTTCCAGATAGTGGATGTTGGTGCCGCCCGCCATGAACTTGGCATCCACCATCAGCTCGCGGTGCAGCGGCACATTGGTGTTGATGCCTTCGATCACCGTCTCGGACAGCGCCGTGCGCATGCGGGCCAGGGCCTGCTCGCGCGTGTCGCCGTGCACAATGATCTTGCCGATCATCGAGTCGTAGTTGGGCGGCACGAAGTAGTTGGTGTAAGCGTGCGAATCCACACGCACACCGGGGCCGCCTGGCGCGTGCCAGGTGGTGATGCGACCGGGGGACGGAATGAACTTGTAGGGGTCTTCCGCATTCACCCGGCACTCGATGGCGTGGCCACGGATCTCGATCTGGCGCTGGGTGAAAGGCAGCTTTTCGCCAGCCGCCACCATGATCTGCGTCTTCACGATATCCACACCGGTGATCAACTCGGTCACTGGGTGCTCCACCTGCACGCGGGTGTTCATTTCAATGAAATAGAACTCGCCGTTTTCGTACAGGAACTCGAACGTGCCCGCGCCGCGGTAACCGATCTTCTTGCAGGCCGCAACGCAGCGCTCGCCGATCTTCTCGATCAGCTTGCGCGGAATGCCGGGCGCTGGCGCCTCTTCAATGACCTTCTGGTGGCGGCGCTGCATGGAGCAGTCGCGCTCGCCCAGGTACACCGCGTTGCGGTGCTTGTCAGCCAAGACCTGGATTTCGATGTGGCGGGGGTTCTGGAGGAACTTCTCCATGTACACCGCAGGATTGCCAAACGCGGCACCCGCTTCGGCCTTGGTCATCTGCACCGCATTGACCAGGGCAGCTTCGGTGTGCACCACGCGCATGCCGCGGCCACCGCCGCCGCCAGCGGCCTTGATGATGACCGGATAGCCGATGGCCTTGGCGATGCGGCGGATCTGCACCGGATCGTCGGGCAACTCGCCTTCAGAGCCAGGCACGCAGGGCACGCCGGCACGGATCATGGCCTGCTTGGCCGACACCTTGTCACCCATGATGCGGATGGACTCGGGCGTGGGGCCGATGAACTGGAAACCGCTCTTTTCCACGCGCTCGGCGAAGTCGGCGTTTTCGCTCAGGAAGCCGTAGCCAGGGTGGATGGCTTCAGCATCGGTCACCTCGGCGGCCGAGATGATGGCCGGCATGTTGAGGTAGCTCAGGGGCGACGGGGCGGGCCCGATGCACACGGCCTCTTCGGCCAGCTTGACGTATTTCGCATCGCGGTCGGCTTCGGAATAGACCATGACGGCCTTGACACCCAGCTCGCGGCATGCGCGTTGGATACGCAGAGCGATCTCTCCGCGGTTCGCAACCAGAATTTTCTTGAACATGAGCGCCTTATTCGATGACGAACAGCGGCTGTCCGTATTCCACGGCCTGGCCGTTTTCGCCCAGGATACGGGTCACGGTGCCCGACTTGTCGGCCTCGATCTCGTTGAGGATCTTCATGGCCTCGATGATGCAGACGGTCTCGCCCTCCTTGACCTGGCTGCCCACTTCCACGAAGGGCTTGGCGCCAGGGCTGGAAGAACGGTAGAACGTGCCCACCATGGGCGACTTGACCACATGGCCCGCGGGGGCTGCGGCGGCAGGGCTGGGCAGCTCGGCCACAGGAGCCGCCACGGGCGCTGTGGGGGCCACAGGTGCCTGCATGGGCGCTGCCACATATTGCTGAACCACGGCGCCGCCGCTCTTGACGATACGGACTTTGCCTTCGGCCTCGGTGATTTCGAGTTCGGAAACGTTTGACTCGGAGACGAGGTCGATCAAGGTTTTGAGTTTTCGCAGATCCATGGAAGCTCCAACGGCTATAAAACTAAATAGGGCGCGAATTTACTCTAATTTCGGACTACCTCAGCGATTGAGAGGTAATTTTCATCAACATCGAGGCTGACGGAGCGTCATCAAACGCTGAAAAAAGCCCCATGAAGGGGCTTGGCTTACCGCAGATTGACCCACTGCTGGAGGTCATCGGGCGTCACTTGTCCCATTTTACGATGCAGCACCCGCCCCCCCTGCCCCAGCACCACGGTGAAAGGCAGGCCGCCGGTGAGGTTACCCAGCGACCGCCCCAGCTCCGTGCCGCCCAGGCCAGCCAGCCCCACGGGAAAGTCCAGCGGCAGCCGGTCCAGAAACTTGCGCACCGACGAGGGCTGGTCGATCGCCAGGCCCACCACCTGCCAGCCCTTGGACGCGTTTTCCCGGTAAAACGCGTTCAGCATGGGCAACTCTTCCACGCAGGGCGGGCACCAGGTGGCCCAAAAATTCAGCAGCACAGGGCGGCCCTGCAGGGCTTTCATGGCCAGCGGGGCACCGCCTGTGGGGGTGTCAAACTCCATGCTCCACAAAGCTACCTCGGCACCATCCTGCATGGCGTGGGGCTGAAAACGCCACCAAGCCAACCCTGCCCCGCCCAGCGCGGCAGCGCCGGCCACGGCGCCGTAAAGCCAGCGCCTGCGCGATGTGGGGGCAGGCTGGGCGGCGGGTTCAGCAACGCTGGCGCTGCGGGAAACGTCGGGCGGCAAACTCATGGGGCAGTCTCTTCCAGAACACGGCGCACGGCCGTCACATCGCCACGGGGAGTGCGCCCCTTGGCATCGGGTTTCAAGGCGCCGCGCAAATCATCCAGGTCGTAAATCATCAGGTGCACGCCGATCATCTCCTGGAGCTCAGGGCACTTGCTGCCCAGACTCAGGGCCTCGACCGATTCGCCATGAAAACCCGTCACCGTGCGCGGCTCGTAGTCCACATGGTGGTCGATCAGGGCAATCTCTGCCGACTTGGGGTCATCGCAGAACAGCTGGATATAGATATCAGACAGGCGCGTGGCCGTGCCGTGCCATACCGAGCCCGCCAGGTGCGGCCGAAACTCGGCCATGCGCACCATCCACACCAGCGCGAGCTGGCGCAGGGCGCGCAGCTCGCGCGGCTGGGTATCGGCACAAAAAATATCGAGGTATTCGCGCACCGCGTCTTCCACCTGGTCGTTGTCAGGCAGCGGGGTGCGGGCGGGCAGGCCCATTTCGCGCACGGCGCGGCGCTTGGCGGGGCCCCATTCGAGCCCCTCTTCCACAACGATGCGGGCCGTGGTGGCGGCAATTTCGGCAGTCAGGGGGTTGGAAACAGGCATGGAGGAACCCTCGCGGCATCAGCAGCCGACATTGTCGCGTGAACGCAAACAGACACCGATCGCGCGCCCGCATGGCACCGAGGGTTTCTCAGGCTCTCAGCGTTTGCTATTTTTATGATAGCTGCTGGCGCTTACCCAGTAAGCGCTAGCATGCTTTTTTCCTTAAACCCAGGCATTCACCTGGGCCAGACCAGGCAGGCGGGGGAAATCAGTCCAGGCTGGCGCCGGACTCTTTCACCACCTTGCCCCACTTCACGCTTTCCGCCTGGATGAAGGCTGCGAACTGCTCGGGCGTTTCGCTGTAAACCTCGGCGCCCTGCTCGTTGATCTTCTTCTTCACATCAGGCTGGGCCAGCACCTTGACGATGGCGGCGTTCAGCTTGGCCAGCACGGGTGCGGGCGTGCCTGCGGGGGCAAACATGCCAAACCACGACGTGGCCTCGTAGCCGGGCACGCCCGCCTCAGCGATGGTGGGCACGTTGGGCAGCTCGGGCGAGCGCTTGGCCGTGGTCACCGCCAGGGGCACCAGGCTGCCGCTGCGCACATGCTGGATAGCCGACGGCATGTTGTCGAACATGATGCCGATCTGGTTGCCCATCAGGTCCGTCACCGCAGGGGCACTGCCCTTGTAGGGCACGTGCTGCATATCCACCTTGGCCAGGCTCTTGAACAGCTCGCCCGACAAGTGGATGGAGCTGCCATTGCCCGAAGAACCGAAGTTCACTTTGCCGGGGTTGGCCTTGGCGTAGGCGATGAGGTCCTTCACGCTCTTGTAGGGCTGGGCGGGGTTGGCCACCAGCAGGTTGGGCACATTGGCCACGCGGGTCAGCGGTGCGAAGTCCTTCACGGGGTCGAAAGGCATCTTCTTGTACAGGCTGGCGTTGATGGCGTGGGTGCCCACGGTGCCCATGAACAGGGTGTGGCCGTCAGGCGTGGCCTTGGCGGCCGCCTGGCCACCGATGTTGCCGCCTGCGCCCGCGCGGTTGTCCACCACGACGGATTGGCCCAGCTCAGCCGTCAGCGCCTGGCCGATGATGCGGGCCAGGATGTCGGTGGTGCCGCCTGCGGCGAAGGGCACGATGATGGTGACGGGCTTGGTGGGGTAAGCCTGGGCCAGAGCCGAGGTACCGCCGAGCAGACCAGCGCCCAAAACGACGGCCGAAGCGATGGAACCCAGGGCGAAGCGGCGGGTGGCGTGGGAATGTGGCATGGGAGTCTCCTTCAAAGAAGCTGGTGGACAGAAATAGCGTTTGGTGGGCCACGTCCCAATCGCCACAGCGTTTGAGACTGGCACGGCGCAGGCACGGGACGCCGAGGAAGGGCCTTTGCTGGCCGCGCCGCCCCGCACCGAGGGCGTCGTCCCCCTTCCCGAATGGCGAAGCCGTTCGAGAGAAGGGGGAAGGAGCGAAGCGACTCAGGGGTTGTCAGTTCACACCGGCGCCAAGCCCAGCGTGGTGCCCCCGCAGACGTACAGCACCTGGCCGGTGATGAAGCCGTTGTCGGGCGAGAGGAAGAACATTGCCGTGCGCGCCACGTCTTCGGGCGTTCCCATGCGGCCCACGGCAATGCTCTTGAGGATGCGTTCGGTCTGCGGGGCGCCTTCGGGGTTGCTCTGGCGGAACAGCTCGGTGGCGATGGGGCCAGGGCCGATGGCGTTGACGGTGATACCGTCGCGGCCCAGTTCCATGGCCAGCGTGCGGGTCATGCCGATCATTCCGGCCTTGGTGGCCGAATAGACGATGCGCTCGCCCTTGCCCAGCGCCGCACGCGAAGACATGTTCACGATGCGGCCCTGACCGCACGCGCGCAGCGTGGGCAGAAAGGCCTGCACCAGCAACATGGGCGCACGCAGGTGCAGGCCCACCACATCATCCAGCTGCTGCGTGGTGGCGGTGTCGATGGTGCCGGGGCGGGTGGCGCCCGCGTTGTTCACCAGCGCAGTCACGTTGTGCTGGGCAGCAATCTCGGCCGCGCGTTCGCGGGTGGAGGCCTCGTCCGTCAGGTCGCCCTGGTACGAGGTGAGCAGCGGGTGGCTCCAGGTGGGCAGCACGTAGTCGAGATTGACCACGGCCCGGCCCTGGGCCAGCACGGCTTCGGCAATCGCACGGCCAATGCCGTTGCTGGCGCCGGTAACGACAGTGACGGGGGTGCGGGTATCAGCCACGCTCACACCCGCTCGATGATCAAGGCAATGCCCTGGCCCACGCCAATGCACATGGTGCACAGCGCGTACTGGCCCGCGTGCTCGTGCAGGCGGTTCACGGCGGTGGTGACCAAGCGCGCGCCGCTGGCGCCCAGCGGGTGGCCCAGGGCAATGGCGCCGCCCCAGGCGTTCACGCGGGCGTCGTCGTCCTTCAGGCCCAGGGCGCGCAGCACGGCCAGGCCTTGCGCGGCAAAGGCTTCGTTCAGCTCGATCACGTCCATGTGGTCCAGGGTCAGGCCGGTTTGCGCCAGCACCTTCTGCGTGGCGGGCGTGGGGCCAAAGCCCATGATGCGCGGGGCCACGCCCGCGGTGGCCATGCCCACCACGCGGGCGCGGGGCTTGAGGCCGTACTTGGCGGCATGGGCCTCGTCGGCCAGCAGCAAGGCGCAGGCGCCATCGTTCACGCCCGATGCGTTGCCCGCCGTCACCGTGCCATCAGGCCGCACCACGCCCTTGAGCTTGGCCAGCGCTTCCAGGCTGGTTTCGCGGGGGTGCTCGTCCTGGCTGACGATGATGGCGTCGCCCTCGCTACCGGAGGGGCCTTTCTTCTTCTGCGGGATGGTGACGGGCACGATTTCGCGCGCCAGGTGGCCGGCCTTGATGGCGGCCACGGCGTTGAGCTGGCTGCGCAGGGCCATCTGGTCCTGGGCTTCGCGCTCAATCTTGAAGTCCGTCGCCACGTTCTCGGCGGTTTCGGGCATGGAGTCCACACCGTACTTTTCCTTCATCAGCTTGTTGATGAAGCGCCAGCCAATCGTCGTGTCGTACACGGCGTTGTTGCGGCTGAAGGCGGTTTCGGCCTTGGGCATGACGAAGGGGGCGCGGCTCATGCTTTCCACACCGCCGGCAATCATCAGGCCGGCTTCGCCGGACTTGATGGCGCGCGCGGCGCTGCCCACGGCATCTAGGCCGGAGCCGCACAGGCGGTTGATGGTGGCGCCGGGCACTTCAACGGGCAGGCCCGCGAGCAGGCTGCTCATGTGGGCCACGTTGCGGTTGTCTTCGCCAGCCTGGTTGGCGCAGCCATAGAGCACATCGGTCACGGCGGCCCAGTCCACACCGGGGTTGCGCTCCATCAGGGCTTTGATGGGCACCGCGCCCAGGTCGTCAGCGCGCACGCTGGAGAGGGCGCCGCCGTAGCGGCCGAAGGGGGTGCGGATGGCGTCGCAGATGTAGGCTTGGGATTGGCTCATGAAAGATGTCTCCTTGTTAGCGGCTCAGGGTTCAGTCAGGCTGCGGGGCGGATGGGCAGGCCCACCAGTTGCTCCAGCTCGGGCAGGGTCAGGCCGGGCACCATGTCGATAAGCTGCAGCCCGGTGGGCGTGCAGGCCAGCGTGCACAGGTCGGTGTAGATGCGCTTGACGCAGCCCACGCCCGTGAGTGGGTAGGTGCACTGCTGCACCACCTTGCTGGCGCCTTGCTTGGTCAGCAAATCCATCATCACCCAGGTCTGCTTGGCACCAATGGCCAGATCCATCGCACCGCCCACGGCGGGAATGGCGCCAGGCTCGCCCGTGCTCCAGTTCGCCAAGTCGCCCGTGGCCGACACCTGGAAGGCGCCCAGCACACAAATATCCAGATGGCCGCCGCGCATCATGGCGAAGCTGTCGGCGTGGTGGAAATACGCGCCACCGGGCAGCAGCGTCACGGGCTGCTTGCCGGCATTGATCAGGTCGTAGTCTTCATGGCCTGCGGCGGGCGCGGGGCCCATGCCCAGAATGCCGTTTTCGCTTTGCAGGATGACTTCGCGCCCTTCAGGAATGTGGTTGGCCACCAGGGTGGGCTGGCCAATGCCCAGGTTCACATAGGCACCGTCGTGGATGTCCTGTGCCACGCGGCGGGCCAGTTCGTCTTTGCTTCGTTTTTGATAGCTGCTCACGCTTGTTCCTTCTGCGCTAAGGGCGCTTTTTATGCAGACTTCTTGAAACCACCGGCCTGGGTGGCGGTGCGCTCGATCTTCACCACATGGCTCACGTAGATGCCGGGGGTGACGATGGCTTCGGGGTCCAGCGCGCCCAGCTCCACCACGTCGTGCACGGTGGCAATGGTGGTCTTGGCGGCGGTGGCCATCACGGGACCAAAGTTGCGGGCCGACATGCGATAGGTCAGGTTGCCCCAGCGGTCGCCTTTCTCGGCCTTGATGAGGGCCACGTCGCCGTAGATGGGGTACTCCAGCACGTACTGCTTGCCGTTGATTTCGCGGGTTTCCTTGGGCGAGCCGTCGGCGTTGAGCGCCAGCTCGGTGCCGTAGCCCGTGGGGCAGAAGAAGGCGCCAATGCCCGCACCGGCAGCGCGCAGGCGCTCGGCCAGGTTGCCCTGGGGCACCAGCTCCAGTTCCAGCTTGCCGCTGCGGTACAGCTCGTCAAACACATAGCTGTCCACCTGGCGTGGAAAGCTGCAGATGATCTTGCGCACCCGCCCGGCCTTGAGCAGCGCGGCCAGGCCGTGGTCGGCATTGCCGGCGTTGTTGTTCACCACCGTCAGGTCGCGCGCGCCCTGGGCAATCAGCGCGTCAATCAGTTCGCCAGGAATACCCGCGGTGCCAAAGCCCCCGATGAGCACCGTGGCACCATCGCGCACCCCGGCCATCGCCTGGGCCGCCGAGTCAGCTATCTTATTGATCATGAAACTGTGTCCCCACAAAAAAGAACTTCAGGAATGGGCCAAAACACGAACCCGAAGCCGCACCCGGCAAAGCCCGAGATTTGTTCGTATAGCGAACTTTTGTTCGTATAATGAATTATAAAGAAGTCCCGATGACAACGCCTGAAAACCACGACGCCCCCTCGGGCTTGCCCGCGCCCGCCTCCACCCCCAAGCCGGGCGACAGCTATGTGCAGTCGTTCGCGCGTGGGCTGGAAGTGATCCGCTCCTTCAGCGCCAGCGCACCCCAGCAGACCCTGAGCGAGGTGGCCGCGCACACCGGCCTGACCCGCGCCGGGGCGCGCCGCATCCTGCTCACGCTGCAAACGCTGGGTTATGTCGAGAGTGACGGCAAGCTCTTTCGCCTCACGCCGCGCATCCTCGACCTGGGCTTTGCCTACCTGTCGTCACTGCCGCTCTGGAACCTGGCCGAACCCCTGATGGAAGACCTGGTGGAGGAGGTGCGCGAATCGTCTTCGGCCGCCGTGCTCGATGGCCTGGACATCGTCTACGTGCTGCGCGTGCCCACCCACAAGATCATGCGCACCAGCCTGGGCGTGGGCTCGCGCCTGCCTGCGGCCTGGACATCCATGGGCCGCGTGCTGCTGGCCAGCCTGCCCGACGACGAACTGCAAAGCCGCCTGGCCACCCTGCCCCTGCAGCGCCACACCGCCCACACCGCCACCGACCTGCCCACCTTGCTGGAGCGCATTCGCCAGGCGCGCACGCAGGGCTGGTGCCTGGTGAACCAGGAGCTGGAAGAAGGCCTGATCTCCATCGCCGCACCGCTCACCAACCGCCTGGGGCAAACCGTGGCCGCTCTCAACATCAGCGGCCAGGCCAACCGCACCAGCGCCGAGCTGATGCAGCAAACCCTGCTGCCGCCGCTGCTGCGCGCGGCGCAAACCATCTCGCGGCTGATGGGCGCACCGCGCCGCTGACCTCAGACATGAAACGCGGCACCAACTCTGAGCGATGTGAGAGACGCAAGGCTCGATAAGCAACCAAGCCAGACGCTGCCATCAAGTCACACGCAAGCGGATCTTCACTAGAGGGCACCGTGTAGAGCAAACGCCTGGCGTTCTGGTGCCCGAGTCCTAGCACACCGATCCAAGCCTGGGCCCGTGAAGAGACCGCTCCAAAATCAACGACCAATAAATTGGAAAGCAGCCCCCCAACATGACATCGCACCACACCACTGAACAAATCGTCACGCTGCTGAAGTGCGCCACGGAAGAGCACTCTGTTTTGCAGATTGACATGCAGGATTTTGACGACGCGTTAAATCTTTGCGGTAGCTCACCAATGTGTTTTAACGTCACGGGTGACGATGCTGGCGTAGTGCTTAACGCTTGCCGTGACGCAGCTGCGCACCTCGGCAAGACCCAAGTAGCAGCCGCTGTGGTTGTGTGCGGGATCGCCAATACCTCAGGCAACTACACGCTTGCTCACCTCAAAGAAGTCTTTGAAGTCTTCAGGCAAGCGGTGGATGAGTCAGCATTTCTGGTTTTTGGTGCAAGTTGTGACCCGTCTCTGAAAACCAGCATGAGAGTGACATGGCTGGCTGGTACCCCTGATCTGTAACACCGTAGCGCGTCTCAGCGTCCAGTCAAACACAGCGGTGTCCTAGAGTCTCATCGTCTACAGCGCAAATCACAGACAGGCACAGCGGGCACCGTTTTCACCGATTTGTAGCCCCGTCGTCCGAAGCCGAGAGAAAAAACACTGCTCGCATAGACCGACCAAACCCGTTATGGACAGTTGAGGTGTAATGGCAATCGGCGGCGTCCAAGTCCAACAGCCTCCCCAACTCGCATCAGGAAGCTTAGCGTTCCATCCGCTATCAAACGGCGACCTGCACAGCGCGATCGCCGCCGTGAGCAAACACCGCCTGCGAACGGGTCAAAGTGGAGGGGAGAAGCGGGATACATCCAGCCACGAGCACCATTGGTCGTCCGGACCGTCTTCCCCCGGAAAATAGAATTCAGCTCCCGAGTTGCGCGCTATCTCGCCTCCTACTGCTCTGCCTAAGGGAATTTCCAAAAAGCCAGGCAACCCGCCATGCAACACTCGGCGCTCACCATCACCAAGAAGGCCGCCAAGTAGCACTGCAGAACAATAGCCACGCCCTTGAAAAAAGGCAGTGAACTCCAAGGCCCATCCCCCTGCCCCACGAACCCATAAGCACTGAATGCACAACACTGGGAGCCCCGCGTCTGCGATCAGTGAGTGAAACATGCAGGTGGCAGAGGGGCCACGAGGAGACGTTCTATGCACACATGTCAGTGCAATGGTCTCATCGTCAATCGAGGATCCTGTTCTTTTTTTCATGTTCTTCAAGGCAATTGTTAGTGCCAGCAGATGGTAAGTCGGCGTTCCGTGGAGAACGAAACTCGTGCCGACTTACAGTCCCATCGCCCCTCGAGAGGCAAGGCGCTGGCACCAGTGCGGGCGCCAGCCACCAAACTCAAATCCCATGGGCTCGTTTGACTGGCGTGCTACCCTCCCGCCCCATGTTCAACCCTACCCAAGCCGATGTGCGCCGCTTTCTGTGCGGCGTGCACGCCAAAGCCCAAAGCTGCGCGCCCATGGAAGCCATCGAAACGCTGGCCAGCCTGTGGATTGCCGAGCACCCCGAATACCACGCCGACCTGGCGGACGTAGATGCCGCCATCGCCCGCAACTACGACGAAACGCCCGCACAGACCAACCCCTTCCTGCACCTGTCAATGCACCTGTCGATCAGCGAGCAATGCAGCATCGACCAGCCGCGCGGCATCCGTCAGGCAGTCGAATTGCTGGCCAAGCGGCTCGATTCGCTGCACGACGCCCACCACGCCGCCATGGAATGCCTGGGCGAGATGCTGTGGGAAAGCCAGCGCTCCGGCCGCCCGCCCGACGGCAATGCCTACATCGCCGCCGTGCAGCGCCGCGCTACGCGGGACTGATTTCGCGCAGCGCATCGTGCCATGAATTCGCGCTATGAATAAATGAGCACCTTGCGCTTATTACAAAAGCGCTAGCGGCATATTTGGCTTAAATACTGACACCACTGCACAGGCTGCACTGCGCCACACAAGCATGCAGCCCACTCGGGAGTCGTGCTTTCCCGACAATGGCCCCATTGACCTGGAGGCCCCATGCAAAGCACCCACCCCACCCCATCGTCTTCACCCGCCTTGCCCACAGCGCTGCCCACCTCCGTGGCCTGGCTGGGCTATGGCGGGCTGCTGCCGTTCGCTGCACTGGCGGGCATCGGGTGGTGGGCACCGGGCACACCGCTGTGGGGCACGGCGCTGCTGGCCTACGGTGCGGTCATTCTGAGTTTTGTGGGCGCGCTGCACTGGGGCTTTGCCATGGCGCTGGGCGGGCTGAGCGACACCGAACGCACGCACCGCTTTGTGTGGAGCGTGGTGCCATCGCTGCTGGCCTGGCCTGCCGTGCTGCTGCCCATGGCAGGCGGGGCGGCCTTGCTCATCGTGGGGTTTGCGGCGCACCTGGTGCAAGACCTGCGCCTGGCATCCCGCGCGGCACTGCCCGCCTGGTACCTGCCGCTGCGCTGGCGCCTCACCGTCACCGCCTGCGTTTGCCTAGCCCTGGGCGCGGTGGCAGCCCATGGATGAACGCCCAGACCCACAGCCCGCCGCTGCCCCGCCCAGCGCCACAGCATCCGTGCCCAGCGGCCGCTGGAGCCGCATGGCGCGCATGGGCACCCTGGCGACCGGGCTGGCAGGCGGCATGCTGGCCGAAGGCGCGCGCCAATGGGCGCAGGGCAAACGCCCCAGCGCCCGCGACTTGCTGCTCACCCCCGCCAACGCCCGCCGCGTAGCCGACCAGCTCGCACAGTTGCGCGGCGCGGCCATGAAGGTAGGGCAACTGCTGTCGATGGATGCGGGCGAGTTGCTGCCGCCCGAGCTGGGCGAGATCCTGGCGCGCCTGCGCTCGGACGCCAAACCCATGTCCATTGGGCAGATGGATGAGGTGCTGACGGCCGCCTGGGGCACAGGCTGGGATGCGCGCTTTGCGCAGTTCGGCTTCACCCCCATCGCCGCGGCCTCCATCGGCCAGGTGCACCGCGCCACCACCAAAGACGGGCGGCCACTGGCCATCAAGGTGCAGTACCCCGGCATACGCCAGAGCATTGCCAGCGACGTGGACAACGTGGGCACGCTGCTGCGCGTGTCGGGCCTGCTGCCTGCCCATCTGGATGTGGCGCCGCTCTTGGCCGAGGCCAAAAGGCAATTGCACGAAGAAGCCGACTATCTGCGCGAAGCCCGCTGCCAAGAGCAGTTTGCAGCCCTGCTGGCCGACGCGCCAAACCTGCGCATTCCCACCGTACACGCCGACTGGACCACCGAGAACGTGCTGGCCATGGACTACGTGGAATGCGTGCCCATCGAATCCCTGCAGCGCGCACCCCAGGCGCAGCGCGATGAAGTAGCCAGCACCCTGATGGGCCTGTTGTTCCGGGAGCTGTTCGAATTCCGCCTGGTGCAGACCGACCCCAACTTCGCCAACTACCGCTACGACAAGGCCAGCGGCCGCACGGTGCTGCTCGACTTTGGCGCCACGCGCGCCTACGGCAGTGAAGTGGTGGAAGCCTACCGGCGGCTCATGCGCGCTGCCATGCACGGCCACCGCGAGGGCATGGACGAAGCGGCCCAGGCCATTGGCTACTTCGGCCACCACATCCAGCCACACCAGCGCAACGCGGTGATTGATCTGTTCGCGCTGGCCTGCGAGCCCCTGCGCCATGCCGATGGCTACGACTTTGGCACCAGCGACCTAGCCCAGCGCATCCGCACGGCGGGCATGGCGCTGAGCACCGAAAAAGACTTCTGGCACACCCCACCGGCCGATGCGCTGTTCTTGCACCGCAAGCTGGGCGGGCTGTACCTGCTGGCGGCCAGACTCAAGGCCCAGGTACCGGTGCAGGCGCTGGCACGGCCTTATCTGGAGCAAGGCTGAGCCGCGTCATCAGCGTTTCGCCTCCAACCACCAACCTGCCAGACAACAAAAAGCCCGCCGAAGCGGGCTTCTTGGTGAACCGAAGAATGGCTCAGCGGAAGCGCGACTGAGGCACCACCTGCAGATCACCTTCCACAGAAGCCAGGTAGTTGGCCAGGGCCTTGAGTTCGGCGTTCGAGAACTGCTTTGCAATGCCGCCCATGATGGCGTTGTTGCGGCCCACGTTGGCGTTGCGTGCATCAGCCTTGTAGGACTTCAGTGCCACAAAGAGATAGTCGGCATGCTGACCAGCGATCTTGGGGTAAGAAGGATCGATGGGCTTGGCGAAGTTGTCGCCGTGGCAGGACACGCAAGCGCCCTTCTTCAGCAGCTCAGCCACTTGCACGCTGGGTTCGCGGCCGGGCTTGGCAGGCAGCTCGGTGCCCTTCTTGCCGTGTTGTTCGTAGTAGGCCGACACGTCGGCGATGTCTTGTTCAGACAGCGAATCGGCAATGCCGCGCATGGTGGGGTGCTTGCGGTCGCCCTTCTTGTAGGCATCGAGTGCCGAGGCAATGTACTTGCCGCTCTGGCCCGAAATCATGGGCACCTTGTGCACTTCAGGGAAGCTGGATTGGTAGCCCGGAATGCCGTGGCAGCCAATGCACATGGCGATTTTCTTTTCGCCGGCCTTCACGTCTCCCTTGGCTTCCTGGGCGTGAGAAAAAGCGGTCACAGAAGCGACAGCCAAGGCAAATATCGTGGTCAACGTCTTGTTCATTTTGCGCGCACAATCTCGTGGAGGTTCAGCTTCAGCTCTGGGCCCAGATCAGCGGCTGATTATAGCCAGCGCTTGTCAAGCCCATTCATCAACGATTTGGTGATTTCCCTTATGAAATTTCGCGGTTCCCAGAATTACGTCGCTACCCAAGATTTGATGTTGGCGGTGAATGCAGCCATCACCCTGCAGCGGCCGCTGCTCATCAAGGGCGAACCCGGCACCGGCAAGACCATGCTGGCCGAAGAAGTGGCCCAGGCTTTGGGCATGCCGCTGTTGCAGTGGCACATCAAGTCCACCACCAAGGCGCAGCAGGGCCTGTATGAATATGACGCGGTGAGCCGTCTGCGCGACAGCCAGCTGAACGATGGCGACAGCGCCGAGCGCGTGAAAGACATCCGCAACTACATCGTGCAGGGCGTGCTGTGGCAGGCCTTCACCGCCGACCAGCCCGTGGCGCTGCTGATCGACGAGATCGACAAGGCCGACATCGAATTCCCGAACGACCTGCTGCGCGAAATCGACCGCATGGAGTTCTACTGCTACGAAACGCGTGAACTCATCCGTGCCAAGCACCGGCCGCTGGTGTTCATCACCTCCAACAACGAAAAAGAGCTGCCCGACGCCTTCTTGCGCCGCTGCTTCTTCCACTTCATCAAGTTCCCCGAAGCCGACACGATGCGCCAGATCGTGAACGTGCACTTCCCCACGCTCAAGAGCGAGCTGCTCACCGTGGCGATGAAGACGTTTTACGATGTGCGCAACCTGCCGGGCCTGAAGAAGAAGCCCTCCACCAGCGAGCTGATCGACTGGCTCAAGCTGCTGGTGGCCGAAGACATTCCGCTCGAAGCGCTGCAAAGCGCCGACAACAAGGTGGCCGTGCCCCCGCTGGTGGGCGCGCTGCTGAAGAACGAGCAGGACGTGAGCCTGTTTGAAAAGCTGGTCTTCATGAACCAGAGGAACCGCTAAGTGAGCGACAACAACACCGGAACACTGCTGGCCAACGGCGTGGCCGATGCCGTGGGCTTTGTGGGCGGGGCACTGCTGGGCTTTTGGGCTGGCCAGTGGTTGGGCGTAGACATTTTTGCGCCCGGCTACGGCACCGCCAGCCTGCTTGGCATTGCCCTGGTGGGCCTGGGCGGCGGCCTGGGCCTGCACGCAGCGCGGCGCTGGCAAACGCGCCGCCAAGACAAAGCCTCTGCCAAGGAGTAGCGCGATGGCTTTTGTGGAACCCGTGACCCTGCGCGAGCGCGGCGTGCGCCTGGAACCGCTGGCCGCATCGCACGAGGCGGGCCTGCGCGCGGCCGCCGCCGATGGCGAGCTGTGGAAGCTGCGCATCACCTCGGTGCCCGAGCCCGAAAACACTGGCAAATACATCGACGATGCCCTGCGCATGCGCGCCGAAGGCAACCGCTTTGCCTTTGCCGTGGTGGACGACACCACCGGCACAGTGCTGGGCACCACCAGCTACCACGACGTCCTGCCCGCCGTGAAGCGCGTGGAAATTGGCTACACCTGGTATGCCAAGAGCGTGCAGCGCACCCATGTGAACACCACGGCCAAGCTCTTGATGATGGGCCACGCCTTCGACACCCTGGGCTGCCATGTGGTGGGCTGGCGCACCGACAACTTCAACTTCGCCTCGCAGCGCGCCATCGAGCGGCTGGGCGCCAAGAAAGACGGCGTGATTCGCGGCCACGCGCTGCGCCGCGACGGCACCATCCGCGACACGGTCATGTACAGCATGCGCGCGGGCGAATGGCCCGAGGCCAAGGCACAGTTGCTATACCTTTTAGAGCGGCACGCGCTTGCCTAGCAAGCGCTGGAGGGCAAAATCATGTTGATTGACTTCTTCTACACCCTGCGCGCGGCCAAGCTGCCCGTGTCTGTGAAGGAATACCTCACCCTGCTCGAAGCCCTGCAAGCCGGCGTGGTGGGCCCCAAGTCAGACGATGCCTGGGCGCTGGACGATTTCTACAACCTCTCGCGCCTGACCTTGGTGAAGGACGAGAAGCACTACGACAAGTTTGACCGCGCCTTTGGTGCGTACTTCAAAGGCGTTGAAATGGTGGCCGACTTCACCAAGGAGATCCCTGCCGACTGGCTGCGCAAGATTCTGGAAAACGAACTCACGCCCGAGCAAAAAGCCGCCATCGAGAAGATGGGCTGGAACGAGCTGATGGAGACGCTGAAAAAGCGCCTCGAAGAACAGAAAGAGCGCCACGAAGGCGGCAACAAGTGGATTGGCACCGGCGGCACCAGCCCGTTTGGCCATGGCGGCTACAACCCGCAAGGCGTGCGCATTGGCGGCGCGGGCAAAAACAAGAGCGCCGTGAAGGTGTGGGAGCAGCGCGCCTACCGCGACTACGACGACACGCAGGAGCTGGGCACGCGCAACATCAAGGTAGCGCTGCGCCGCCTGCGCAAGTTTGCGCGCGAAGGGCATGAGCTGGAGCTGGACCTGCCCGACACCATCCGCAGCACGGCGGCCAACGCAGGCTACCTCGACATCAAGATGGTGCCCGAGCGCCATAACAACGTGAAGGTGCTGCTGCTGATGGACGTGGGCGGCACGATGGACGAGCACATCCAGCGGGTGGAGGAACTCTTCAGCGCCGTGAAGACCGAGTTCAAGCACCTGGAGTTCTACTACTTCCACAACTGTGTGTACGACTTCATGTGGAAGAACAACCGCCGCCGCTTTGCCGAGAAGTTTCCAACCTGGGACATCATCCGCAAGTACAACAAAGACTACAAACTGATCTTTGTGGGCGATGCGACCATGAGCCCGTACGAGATTCTGCAGCCCGGTGGCAGCGTGGAATACAACAACGAGGAGCCGGGGGCAGAGTGGATTCAGCGCCTCACCCACGCATTCCCGAAGTTTGCGTGGATCAACCCCGAGCCCCAGGGCGTGTGGCAATACCGCCAGAGCATCAGCATCATCCAGCAGCTCATCGGCAACCGCATGTTCCCGCTGTCACTCAAGGGGCTGGAAGACACCATGCGCCTGCTGTCGAAGTAGCGCTGCGCCAGCGCGTGCTGCCACGGCCGCGCGGCCGAAGCTGTCCTACACCGGGCGCCTGTTTTTGCAGGCATAGTGCGGGCCAGTTGCCGCCATACTTGCGCATTGCTGCGGCATTGCCACCGTTTCATGATTTCTTCTTCGTCCGTTTCTGCTTCTCGCGTGCATGTTCCGTGCAAGGCGCAGCCTCATCCAACGCCGACTCTGTGGTCGGCGTTGCTGCTTTGTGGAGCGATGGTTTTGCAGGGGTGCAGTGTGCTGTCGCCCCGGCCAGGGGCTGAACCAGCCGCTGCGGTCACCACCGAAGACCAGCCCGCCTTCAGCCTGGAAGTGAAGGCCCCCGACTCGGTGCGCGACACCCTGGAGCGCCACCTGGAGCTGCAGCGCTTTCGCCTGCTGCCCGATCTGCAAAACGAAGAACTGCGCCGCCTGTTGCACGCCGCCGACGCCAACGCCCGCGAACTGCTGGGCACGCTGGGCTATTTCGCGCCCACCATTGCGATTGAGCTGCGCGAAGCCGCAGCGCCACAGCCGCCGTACGCCGTCACCCTCACCGTGGAGCCCGGCCCGCAGACGCGCGTCACGCAGGCCGACATCCGCCTGACCGAAGGGGCCGAAACCGAGCCCGATGCCCGCGTGCGCCAGCTGCAGCGGGTAAAAAGCAACTGGTCGCTGCCCGCAGGCAGCCCCTTCACGCAAGGCGCCTGGTCAGAAGCGAAAAGCAGCGGGCTGCGCCAACTGCAAGTGCGCCGCTACCCCACCGCCAGCATTGCCAGCAGCCGCGCCGAAGTGGATGCCGACACCCACGAAGCCAAGCTGGCCGTAACCTACGACCCCGGCCCGCCCTACCGCTTTGGCCCGCTGCAAGTGCGCGGCAGCCAGCGCTACGACCCCGATGGCGCGCGCCGCCTGGCCCGCCTGCCCACCGGCAGCGTGTACGACGAAGCTGAAATGCTCGATGCACAGCAGCGCCTGGCCAACAGCGGCTACTACGATGCGGTGTTCCTCACGCTGGACACCGAGAGCCCCGACCCGCAGGCAGCCCCCGTGATTGCCCAGGTGCGCGAAGCCAAGCTGCAAAAGCTGGTGTTTGGTGCGGGCCTGTCTACCGACAGCGGGCCACGCCTGTCGATAGACCACAGCCACAACCAGTGGCCCACGCACGGCTGGCGCGCGGTGAACAAGCTGTCGCTCGACAAGAATGCGCAGCAACTGGGCACGGGCTGGACGGCCTTGCCCAACGACAACGGCTGGCGCTGGTTCACATCGGCACTGGCACAGCGCCAGCAGACGGGCGACTACGACGTCAACAGCGTAGAGGTGCTGGGCGGGCGCAGCAAAAGCACCAAGAACATCGACCGCACCTACTTTTTGCGCTACGACACCACCCGCGCCCAGGGGCTGAACGCCCCCGCTGACAGCGCCGCGCTGAGCGCCAACTATGGCTGGACGGGCCGCTATTTCAACAGCAAAACGGCGCCCACCAGGGGCTGGGGCATTGCCGTGGAACTGGGCGCTGGCATGACCTTGCGGCCCGAACGCAACCCGTTCACCCGCACCCTGGTGCGCTGGCAGTCGTTCTTCCCCGCAGGGCGGGTGGAGGCAGACAACGGCGTGGCCCGCGCCGCACGCATTTCGGTGCGCACAGAGTTAGGCGCCGTGCTGGCGCGTGACAGCGCAGAAATCCCGGTCACACAACTGTTCCTCACCGGTGGAGACACCACCGTGCGGGGCTACAGCTACCGCAGCATCGGTGCGCGCACGCAAAACAACCAGCTCTACGGTGGCCGCTACATGGGCGTGGCCAGCGTGGAATGGCAACGCCCCATCACCTACCGCGGCAACATGACCGATTGGGAAAACACCCTGTTTGTGGATGCAGGGGCCGTGGCCGACCGCGCCGGAGACCTGGACCCGCGCGTGGGCATAGGCACCGGCGTGCGCTGGCGCAGCCCCGTGGGGCCGCTGCAGGCCGACCTGGCCTGGGGCGTGCAATCCAAACAACTGCGGCTGCACCTGCGCCTGGGGTTCACTTTCTGATGCCTACGTTCAACGAGCCCACTGGCCCCGCTAGCCCACCCAGCCCCAACGAGCCTGCCCACACCGCTGCACCGCCACCGCGCCGCCGCAGTGCGCTGCGCTGGCTGGGGTGGGCGGTCGCCGCACTGCTCTTGGCCATTGCGCTGGCAGGCGCAGGGCTGTGGTGGTGGGCTGGCCAGGCCACTTCACTGGCCACGGTGCTGCAGCGGACAGCGCAGTGGCTGCCCGCCGGGCAAAGCTTGCAAAGCCGCGATGTGACAGGGTCGCTGCGCAGCGGCGGGCGCATTGGCTGGCTGCGCTGGAGCAGCCCAAGCCTGGTGGTAGACGTGACCGACGCCCAGGTGGGCTGGCAACTGCCCCTGCTGCTGCAGCGCCGGCTGGAGCTGCGCGATATCCGCGCTGCGCGCATCCACGTCACCCCGCTGGAACATGACCAGCCCGCCACCCCGCCCCAGCCGCTGCAAGAGCTGGTGCTGCCGCTGACGGTGGAGCTGGGCTTCCAGGTAGACCAATTGCAGTGGGGCGACAACCCGGCCTTGCAAGCCCAGGGGCTGGCGGGCACCTACCGCTTTGACGGGCAGAACCACCGGCTGACCATCAGCAACCTGGCGCTGGCACAAGGCCGCTACACCGCCAGCGCCGTGCTGCAAGCCCGCGCCCCCATGGCCCTGCAGGCCGCGGTGGACGGCACCGTCACCACGCCCCTACCGGGCCGCACAGAGGCATTCACCGCTGCTGCACAGGTGCGTGCCGACGGCACCCTGGCCACCGAGGCGGCGCGGCTGAACCTGGAAGCCAACCTGCAGCCAGCGGGCGCCACGCCAGCCCCAGGCACAGCCCCTGCGGCAAAGGCAGCCCCCGCAGCGCGTGTCCCTGCACCCGCCCCGGCAGCCATGCGCGCCACGGCCCAGGCCACCGTGCAGCCCTGGGCCCCACAGCCGCTGGAGCAAGCGCGCGCCACCTTGCAAGCCGTGAACCTGGCGGCCCTGTGGCCCCAGGCGCCCACCACCGATCTGCACGGCACGCTGACGGCAGGGCCCGATGCCAGTACCGGCACCAGCACCCAAGCCCCGGCCCAGGCGGGCGCCTGGAACCTGACCGCAGACCTCACCAACCGCGCGCCCGGCCCCTGGGATACCCAGCGCCTGCCGCTGGCAGGGCTGCAAGCCCAGGCCCGCTACGCAGCGGGCGGCTGGACGGTGAACCAGGCCACGGCCACCGTGGGCTCAGCCCCCCGCGCAGGCAGCCTGGACCTGCAAGGCAGCTTTGCGCCCGCCACGGGGGCAGTGCAAGGCTCGATACGCCTGCGCAACCTGTCGCCCGCTGCCCTGCACTCCGCACTGGCGGCGTCGCCCCTGTCGGGCAGCGTGCAGGCCCAAATGCCGTCGCAAGCCAGCCCACTGACCAGCACAGTGGTGCGCTTGACGGCAGACATTCGATCAGCAGCGCCCACGGGCACCGCACCGGCGAGTGCGACAGACCTGCGCATTGATGCGTTCACGGCCCAGGGCCAATGGAACCCCGATGACAACGGGGGCACGGTGCACATCGAACGGCTGGCCCTGGATGCGTTGCGTGCCCGGTTGCAGGCGACGGATCTGCGCATCAGCCGTGGCGCGCCACCCGGTGCGACACCTGCCGCCAGCAATCCAGCCGTAGCCGTCTCAGGCCAGGGGCTGGTGCAGCTCACCCTTCCCGGCTCGCAAGTGCGCGTGCAGGGCAATATCGCCCCCCGCACTGGCCAGGGCGAAGGCAGCTGGAGCCTGACCGATGCCGACCAAACCCTGCGCTGGCTAGGCCGCTTGCCCTGGCTGGGCAAAGACCTGCAAGGCACGCTGCGCACCGCCTCGGCCAAAGGCCAGGCACAGCTGCAACTGCAATGGAAGGGCGGCTGGAGCACTCTGCAGCAGCAACTGCACACGGCAACCCAGGGCCTGCCCCCCAGTGCTGGCGCCAAAGCCCCGCCCTTTCAGATACAGACCGCACTGACCAGCCCGCAATTGGACCTGGTGCTCCCCCCCCAGGCCAGCGGCACCGCAGACGCCACCAACGTGGCGACATCGGTGCAACTGCGCGCCCTGAAAGCGGAGCTGAACGGGCAACTGACGCAAGCCACGCTGCGCCTGGAAGGCGAAGCACGCACGGGCACCCAACGCCTGTCGCTGCAGACCCAAGCCACCGGCGGGCTCAGCGGCGCTGGGCAATGGCAGGCCCAGTGGAGCCAACTGCGCGCACAGTGGCAAGACACGCGCCGCCCTGGGGTGTGGACGGCTCAACTCACGCAGCCCTGGGCCATGTCGCTGCGCACTGGCGCCAGCCCTGGCACCGCCGTGGCGCCGTCTGCGCGGGCCTCATCCACAGCAAGCGCTTCGCCCGCCAGCAAACCCCAGGGGCTCACCCTGCAAGCCAGCGCCGGGCAGGCGCAAATCACCGGCCCCGTGCCGGGCACCGTGGCGCTGCGCTGGCAACCCGTGCGGCTGACTACGGTGGCGGGCGGCCTGCCACGCCTGCAAACACAAGGCACGCTGCAAGGCCTGCCCCTGGCCTGGGTGGATGCGTTCGGCACGGACGCCGCCCCCACGGCCGCACCCAGCACCGCCGTGCCCGGTGTCGCCTCCACATCGCCCACCGCGCCCACGCTGGCGCCGCAACCATTGTTGGCCCGCCTGGGGCTGGCCACCGATCTGCTGCTGGAAGGCCAGTGGAACGTGGACACCACCGAATCCCTGCGCGCCACGGCCAGCCTGCGCCGCACCCAGGGCGACTTGCGCATCTTGAGCGCAGAGCCACCAGCAGAGACCACCAGCGTCAGCACCGGCCAGGGGCTGGGGCCAGGCAGCGTGACCACCATCACGCCAGCATCCACCGCTGCCACCAGCCGGGGCACCCCGGCCGGTGTGCGGCAGGCAGAGCTGAGCGTGCAGCTGGACGCAGACAGCCTGAACGCCCGCCTGCAGTGGGCCAGCGCACGCGCTGGCGAGATTGACGCCACCGCCAGCACCCGCCTGCAGTGGGACGAAGACGCTGCCCCCTGGCCTGCGGACGCACCGCTGGCCGGCAGCGTGCGCGCCCGTCTGCCCGACGTGGGTGTGTGGTCTGCCCTGGCACCCCCCGGCTGGCGCGTGCGCGGCACGCTGGATGCCAACGCCACCCTGTCGGGCACGCGCAACGCCCCCCGCTGGACGGGCACGCTGGCGGCCGATGAGCTGGCCGTGCGCTCGCTCATCGACGGCGTGGACCTGCAAGGCGGCCGCCTGCGGGCCAGCCTGCGCGGCAACCAGCTGGAGCTGACCGAGTTCCAGCTGCAAGGCGGGCGCGGCAGCAAAGCGCGCATTCCCGGGCAAAGCGGAAACCGCACCCAGGCCCCCACCGACCGGGGCAGCCTCTCGGCCACGGGCCGCCTGACCTGGAGCGACGCCGACACCGCCAGCGGCACCCCACCGCGCATTGCGATGGACCTGCAAGCCCAGGCGCAGGCGCTGCAGGTGCTGGTGCGGGCAGACCGGCAGGTGAGCGTGTCGGGCAACCTGCGGGCGCAACTGCAAGAAGGCCAGTTCAGCCTGACCGGCAAACTCACCACCGACCGCGCCACCATCATCCTGCCCGACGAAACCGCCCCCACGCTGGACTCTGACGTGGTCATCCGCTCTGCCGCGCGCGACCGCGAAGCCCAGGCCCGCGCCCAGGCCGCCGCCCAGGCCCACCAAAAGGCCGAGCAAGCACCCCAGCTGGTGCCCGCCAAGCCAGCGGTCATCGCCATCACGCTGAACCTGGGCAACGACTTTGCCCTGCAGGGCCGGGGCATCACCACCCGGCTCACGGGCGAGGTGGATGTGCGCAGCGCCGCCACCGCAGGCGCCCCACCCCGCGTGACGGGCGAGGTGCGCACCGACGAGGGACGCTACCGCGCCTGGGGCCAGGTGCTGGACGTGGAGACCGGGTTGATCCGCTTCAACGGGCCGTACAACAACCCCTCGCTCGACATCCTGGCGCTGCGCCCCAACATCAGCGTGCGGGCGGGGGTGCAGGTCAGCGGCTCAGCCCTGGCGCCGCGCGTGCGCCTGTATTCAGACCCCGAACTGCCTGACGCTGAAAAACTCGCCTGGGTGGTGCTGGGCCGCGATGCCACCGCCGGCGGTGCCGAGGCCGCCGTGCTGCAACAAGCCGCCCTGGTCCTGCTGGGCCGCCGCGGGCAATCGCCCACCGGCAACCTCGCCAGCCGCGTGGGTCTGGACGAAATCGGCTTCAAAGGCGCGGCCCCCGGCGAAGACGCCAACACCGCCGCCCTCACCTTCGGCAAGCGCATTTCCAAAGACCTGTACCTGACGTACGAACGCACGCTGTCGGGCACCCTGGGCGCGCTCTACATCTTCTACGACCTCTCGCGCAACCTCACCCTGCGGGGCCAGGCGGGCAGCAACAGCGCGGTGGATCTGATCTACACGATGAAGTACGACTGAGAACCTGTTCCCAGCCCCGCCACCCCCGCCCGCAGCCTCTACAATCCCGCCCTGTCTCCTCGTAGTTCAATGGATAGAACGAGCGCCTCCTAAGCGCTAGATACAGGTTCGATTCCTGTCGAGGGGACCAAGAATTTGGGTCCAATCGCCTGATTGGCGACATAGCGCAGACCCCATTCGCCCTGAGCCCGTCGAAGGGCTGTTTGCAAACAGTGCCCAGGCTTGGACAAACTCAGCCCGAACGGGTGGAGTGGTATCTGAGGCAAGCAGCCAATCAGGCAAATCGGCCTCCAGCGCTTATCCAGCAAGCGCCAGCAGCTATCAAAACAGAAGCATTTTGACAGCCAACCCGCCGCCCCGCATCACCCTACAGACTCCACCAGCGCCTCGGCCAGACGGGCCTGCACTGCCTCGCGCTCGGCCAGGCGCTGGCGCAGGTCGGCGCACAGGCGGCGCAGGGCGGTGACGCGGGTGACGATGCGGGATTGTTCGGCTGGAGGCGGCATAGGCGTCAGAGCGGCCCGTATCAGTCCAATGTTCAACGTAGGCTGTGCCAACGTTCGGGTGTCACCAGCAAAGCTCTCTTGCATGAACTTGGTCTCCAGCAGAAAGAGCACAAATTCATGAAGTCCTGCATCAGCGGGAACAATTCGGCAAATAGCACGCGCAATGTTTGCACCCGCCCATGTCTTGGGTGCAACGCCAAGCTTGCCGATGCTACCGACCACGCCCATCAATATCTCTCCACCCTCAAGTCGAGTCCGCGGAAACTGTGCGTCAACCTCTTGCGTTATCGTTTTTTCCGGTCTTGCAGGCGGATTAACAATTGACAGGTCTGCAATACGGACAAATGGCACCCCTGTCGATACGTCTGGGCCTGGAACGAGCACCCCGTAGGCGATTGGCTTCTGTGGGTGAATCAACTCATCAAATCTCACCCACTCCCACCCCACCGGCAACTCAAACGGCTTTTCATCGTCGGTGATGGGCGGCAGGGGTTTGTCGCGTTTGATCTGGCCGGTGGCGATGAGGCGGTCTTTTTCGGCGCGGATTTTTTGCAGCAGGGCGCTGGCGGGCTCGTCGGTGGGGTCTTGGGGCACGAGCAGGCCGCGCACGGCCAGTTGCAGCAGGGTTTGCTCCAGCGCGTCGATGGCTGCGGGGCGATCCAGCAACAGGTCGAAGTGCTGGGCCACGCGCTGCCAGTTGTCAGCCAGTTCTCCGGGTGAGGTGCTGGCGGTGAGCGTGCCCAGCAGGGTGCTGACCAGTTGGGCATGTTGCGCGGCCTCCAGTTGGCCCTTGGCCTCCAGCGCATCGCACAGGCGCATGAGAGCTTCGACGCGGGTGACGATGCGGGATTGTTCGGCGAGGGGTGGCAATCCGACGATTTCGGCATACACATCATTGCGATTGATGCCAGGAATCGCTGTTGCCTTGTCATGCTTTGCGAGTCCCAGCGACCTTAATAGGTGGAACGCGAAATGCAGTTCGATTCCACTAGGGGGCGTAACGAAATAGCTTGTGTCGATTGACCAAAACGGCACCAGTGAAATGTTGATAGCACCGACGGAGCCCTTACGCCCAACAATCAGAGATGGCTCGCTGACCAATGCAGATGAATGAAATCCAACAATTCCGTTGGAGCCGTAGACAGGTATTGAGCCGGGTAGTCTTTCCTTTTCTGGTAAAGCAGAACCGTATTCCAGCGACAGCACACTTCCGAGCCGCACCCACTCCCACCCTAGTGGCAATTCAAACGGCTTTTCCTCTTCGGCAATCGCCGCCAGCGGCTTGTCCCGCTTGGATTTCCCCTCGACGATCAACCGATCCTTCTCCGCCCGAATCTTCTGCAGCAACACGCCGGCCGGTTCATCGGCCGGGTCTTGCGGCACCAGCTTGCCTTGCACGGCCAGGGTGAGGATGAGTTCGCGCAGCTTGGCGACGCCACCGGGGGCGGTGGCGATTAGCTCCATATTTGATAGCAGCATGCGCTTATTCCTCAAGCGCTAGCGGCTGTTTTTGCCATTAAAGACTGCTCCAGGATGCCCTTGAGCTCGTCGCGCAGGGCTTGGGCTTCGGCCTGCAGGCGGGCGTAGTCGGCCAGCAGCTCGCCGGGGTCGTGGCTGGTTTGTTCGCCGACGTGGGGGTTCTTCTGGTCGAGGTTCCAGTTAGCGGCGCGGATGGTGTCGATGCTGACCTTCCAGGCGCGTTCGTTTTCCACACGGGCGGCAAAGCCGTCGGCCTCGGTGCCCCACCAGGCTTTCTCGGCATCGAATTCTTCGATGCGGATGGGCTTGGTCTTGTTGTAGTTCTTCACGCCCGGCGGGTACGGGTGTTCGTAATACCAGACATGCTGCGTGGGCTGGCCTTTGGTGAAGAACAGCAGGTTGGTCTTGATGCCGGTGTAGGGCGCAAACACGCCATTGGGCAGGCGCACGATGGTGTGCAGGTTGCACTCGGTGAGCAGCTGCTCTTTGATGCGGCTTTTGACGCCTTCGCCAAACAGGGTGCCGTCGGGCAGCACCAGGGCGGCGCGGCCGTTGTTTTTGAGGATGTGCTTGATGAGCACCAGAAACAGGTCGGCCGTTTCTTTGGTGCGCACGTCGGCGGGGTAGCCTTGTTCGATGCCGGGTTCCTCCACGCCACCAAAGGGCGGGTTGGTGAGCACCACGTCCACGCGGTCGGCCTGGGTGTAATCGCGCAGGGGGCGCGCCAGGGTGTTGTCGTGGCGGATGTGGCTGGGCACCTCGATGCCGTGCAGCATGAGATTGGTGACGCACAGCATGTGCGGCATCTGCTTTTTCTCGACGCCGCGAATGCTGGTTTGCAGCAGGGTTTCTTGCTCGGCGTTTTTGACCTGCTTGCGCAGGTGCTCGATGGCGCAGACGAGGAAGCCGCCGGTGCCGGTGGCCGGGTCCAGCACCACTTCGCCCAGTTGCGGGTTGACCATGTCCACCATGAACTGGGTGACGGCGCGGGGGGTGTAGAACTCGCCCGCGTTGCCGGCGCTTTGCAGGTCTTTCAGGATTTTTTCGTAGAGGTCGTTGAACTGGTGGCGCTCGGCCTGGCGGTTGAAGTCGATGGCGTTCAGCTTGTTGACCACCTGGCGCAGCAGGTGGCCGCTTTTCATGTAGTTGTAGGCGTCTTCAAACACGCCGCGCACCACATAGCCGCGCGGGTTGCGCACGGGGTCGGCGCTGAGGCTTTTGAGGGTGGCGAAGAGCTGGTTGTCCACAAAGTCGAGCAGCGCGTCGCCGGTGATGCCCTCGGGGTCGGCCGCCCAATTGCGCCAGCGCATGGCCTCGGGGATGGGGCTTTGGTAGTGGTCGCGCGTCAGCTCCAGCTCTTCTTCCAGCGCGTCAAACACCTTCAAAAACAGCAGCCAGGTGAGCTGGCTGATGCGCTGGGCGTCGCCATCGACGCCGCTGTCCTGGCGCATGATGTCCTGTATGGATTTGATGACGGGGGTGAGGTTGGACATGGGGTGCAAAATTTAAGTCAAAACAGGCTCTAGCGCTTATGGCATAAGCGCTAGTAGCTATCATTTTATGAGCTACTTCGCCACTGTTTCGGGCGGTATCCGGGGCAGCAGGCGGTCGCGATAAAGCGCCCCCTGGGCGCGGCAGGCGGCGAGTTGCTCTTTGAAGCTGCTCCGGTAGTTTGGCCCCAGCCAGGCGCCAAAGCCCACCAGCCCGTCGCAGATGACCTGCCCTTGAAACACCAGCAGACCGCAGGAGATGACGGCACCGCTGCTGCCAAGCATTTCTTTGAGGGGCGTGGTCAGCGTCTTGATGGCATACGCCGCATTCGTCTCATGGGGCTCCAGAAAGTGGCTGTGTGTGGCGGTGTCGTTGACATAGATCCATTTGTCAACGCGCAGCGTGTGCACGGCTTGCAGCACGTCGTCGGCACAGAAGCGGCCCTGGTCCTGCAGGTGTGCCAGCGCTGGCTGCAAAAGCGCAGGGTTGGCATACAGGGCATCGCGTGCCGCGGTCAGTTGCGCCACCAGGTTCGCCTTGCGCTTGGTGGTGGGGATGGTTTCGAGCAGGCTTTGGTAGTTGGCAATGAAGTGCCGTGCCGCTGCAGGGTCGATGCATTTTTTGTTCGTCATAGGGGATTCCAACGCGGCTCTTGAGAGGCTGGTGTTTGTCTGAATTTCGGCGGGCAGCAGTCAGCGAGGAGCGTACAGCTCGCGCTCCAGGGTTTGCAGCGCGCTCAGGTACTGCGGGCGGCCGCCAAAGCTGCGCACCAGTTCCACCGGGCTGCCCAGGTCGGTGAAGGGCTGGAGCTTGAAGACTTCGTTGCTCTCGATGGTGGCGATGCCTTCGTCGGCGTATTTGTCGAGCAGTGCCTCCAGCACCTTGCGGGCCACGGGGCCGTATTGGGTGAAGACATTGCGCTTTTGCACGCGGCGAGCGCGCTCGCTGCGGGTGAGCGGGGGCTGGTCGTAGGCTACATGCAGCAGTAAATCGAACGGGTCGAGGTCTTTGCCAACCTCGTCGGCCAGGGCGTCGAGCAGCACGCCCTGCCCTTCGAGCTCTTGCAGCAGGGCGGCTTTGCGGTCGGCCTGTTGCCAGGCTTGCAGGAACTGGTCGAGCGAGTCGTATTGCTTGCGCAGGTTGATGCGGGTGTAGTCGCGCAGGCTTTCGGTGATGAGCTTGCCCTGCGCGTTGAGATACTGCACACGCTCGCGGGCGACGGCCACGGTGACGTTGTTGCCGAGGATGTATTTCTTGGGGCCGTCCGCCTCGCCGCCGCCTTTGAAAGGCCCCAAGGGTTCTGGCGCGCCGCCGGTGTGGCCTGCATCGCCCGGATTGCCGCCGGGCACGGCAGGTTCGGGCGGTGCCACGGGCTCGCCGCCGCCGGGCTCGTAGATTTGCACAGGTTCACCGTCAAAGTCTTTGTCGGCAAACAGTTCGGTGGCGCGCTTGAAGTCGAGGATGGTGAACCAGGTTTTGCCGTGGTGCTCATTGATGCGCGTGCCACGGCCGATGATTTGCTTGAACAGCGTCATGGACTTGATGCCCTGGTCCAGCACGATGAGCTTGCAGGTTTGGGCATCGACGCCGGTGCTCATGAGCTTGGAGGTGGTGGCGATGACCGGGTAGGTTTTCTCGGGGTCGATGAAGTTGTCGAGCTCCAGCTTGCCGTCGGTGTTGTCGCCGGTGATCTGCACCACATATTTGGGCTCTTTGGCGCACAGGTCGGCGTTGGCGTTGCTCAGGGCCTGGCGCATGCGGGCGGCGTGGTCGATGTCTTCGCAAAAGACGATGGTCTTGGCGTAGCGGTCGGTGGCCTTGAGGTATTCGGTGATCTTGGCGGCCACGGCCACGTCGCGCTGCTCCAGCACGAGCTTGCGGTTCATGTCGGCGCCGGTGTAGATGCGGTCTTCGATGGCGTGGCCGTTTTTGTCGGTCATACCGGCGGTGGGGCGCCAGCCAAAGGTGTCTTTGTCCAGATCGACGCGGATGACTTTGTACGGCGCCAGGTAGCCGTCTTCGATGCCTTGCTTGAGGCTGTAGGTGTAGACGGGCTCGCCAAAGTAGTCGGTGTTGGAGACGTCTTTGGTTTCTTTGGGCGTGGCTGTCAGGCCGATCTGCGTGGCGCTGGCAAAGTAGGAGAGGATGTCGCGCCAGGCGGAGTCTTCGGCGGCGCTGCCCCGGTGGCATTCGTCCACCACGATGAGGTCGAAGAAGTCGGGGCTGAACTGCTTGTAGATGTTGCGCTCTTCGTCGGTGCCGGTGACGGCCTGGTAGAGCGAAAGGTAAATCTCGTAGCTTTTGTCTACCAGCTTGGTCGTTTTGTGGACGGCCAGCTGAACGTCTTCGACCGACACCGTGCCGTGCGCATCCACCCGCTCCACGCCCTTGGCGTTGGGGCTGAGCTTGGCCATGGCGCCCTTGAAGGGGCGAAAGTCGTTGACCATGGTCTGGTCGATGAGGATGTTGCGGTCGGCCAGGAACAGGATGCGCTTTTTGGCGCCGCTCTTCCACAGGCGCCAGATGATCTGGAACGCGGTGTAGGTCTTGCCGGTGCCAGTGGCCATGACCAGCAGCACGCGGTTTTGCCCGGCGGCGATGGCTTCGACCGCGCGGTTGACGGCGTTGAGCTGGTAGTAGCGCGGGGTTTTGTGGGGGGCGTAGTCAAAACCGGCGACGCGGCTTTCTTCGTCAGACCAGCCCTTCCAGGTGCAATAGCGGCGCCACAGCTCCTCTGGCGACGGGAACTCTTCGAGGGTGAGGTTTTGCTCCAGCACGCCGGTGGCCAGGGTGGCGTCGCGGAACACGAAGCCATCGCCGTTGCTGGAGAAGCTGAAGGGCACATCGAGCAGTTGGGCGTAGTTCAGCGCCTGGCCCATGCCTGCACCCACGGCGTGTTGGTTGTCTTTGGCTTCGACCACCGCCAGGGGAATGTTGGCCTTGTAGAACAGGGCGTAGTCGGCGCGCAGCACCGTGCTCTTGTCGCGGTAGGCTTTGTTGCCACGCACCACCACGCGTCCAGCCCGCAGGGGGTATTCACGAAAGATCTGGTCCAGGCCGTTCCATCCAGCCTTCTCCATCGCGGGGCGGATGAACTTGTCGCAGATGTCGCTTTCGGAAAGTTGGGTCTTGTCCATTCGGTGGTGCGCACCGCCCCTGAAAGAGCACGGCCCGTAGTGAATTGTTACCTGATGGTACTGCCTCCCCTTTCCGGTTTTCAGGATCTCCACCCGTCGTGCTGCGGCACACCGTCTCCAATCAGCCACATGGGTGCAGCGCAAGCAATGTGGGCACTTTCACCATGGAAACCCGAGAAATCCACAGACATGAGGCTTGCAGGCCGGTTTTGATTGCTGCCGAGCCAACACAAGCAAAATCAGCCGCTAGCGCTTGATAGACAAGCGCCAGAAGCTACGAAATATGTAGCAAACACCCATCCCATCAAGCAGGCTGCGCTTGCACTGCGGGCAGCCTGCGCGCCGTTGCGGCGCTGCCCATGGATGCGGCCACGATGCAACCAATGGCGAGCCACTGCACGGTGTCCAGCCGCTCGCCCAGCAACGCCAGGGCCAGCAGGGCCGCCACGGCGGGCTCCATGCTGATCATGATGCCGAAGGCCTCTTTGGGCAGGCGCTTCAGGGCCATCATCTCCAGCGAGATGGGCAGCGCGCTGGAGATGGCCGCCACAGCCACCCCCACCAGCAGCACCGAGGGCGACAGCAGCGCAGCGCCTGCGTGGGCCACGCCCACCGGCACCACCACCAGCGCCGCCACCAGCAGGCCCAGCGACACCGACTGCCCGGCATGCAGGTGCCCGGCCCGTTTGCCAAACACGATGTACAGCGCCCAGAACACGGCCGCCCCCACGGCATACAGCACGCCCAACGGGTCCAGCGTGCTACCACTCAGCCCCAACGGCAGCAACAGGGCCAGGCCCACGATGGCGAGAGCCACCCACACAAAATCCACGGCGCGGCGCGATGACCAGATGGCCACGGCCAGCGGCCCCGCAAACTCGATGGCCACCGCCAGGCCAAAAGGCAGGGTCTGGAGTGAGAGGTAGAACATGAGATTCATGGCGCCCAGCGCTGCGCCATACAGCGCCACTGCTTGGGCATCGGCCCGCGACAGACGCCAGCGCCAGGGGCGCCACAACATCAGCATCAACAGCGCCGACAACCCCACCCGCACGGCGGTGGTGCCCTGCGCGCCCACCACCGGAAACAGGGCCTGCTTAGCCCACGAGGTGCCCACGCCCAGGGCGGTGACGGAGCCGAGGACAGCGAGAAAGGGAATAAACCGTTGAAAAGGGGATGCGCTCATTGGCAAAAATGTAGTGCGTTTGGCTGTCGCTGAAGCGGGCTGACCGCGCCAACATCGAGAAGGGGGTGCAGCGTTACGCGGCCTGGGCAAGCACTACAAGGCTTATTGGCCTGTGGCGCTTTACCAGCAAGCGGCAGAAGCTATTTATTTAATAGCAAAATGTCTTGGCACCGCTCAAGGGCCCATGAACCGGTACACGATGCTGCCGCGCACCACGTCGCCGGGCAGCCACCAGCGCACCGGGAATGCCAGGTGGTTGGGCGCGTCGGGGTACTCCATGGGCTCCAGGCAGATGCCGTCGCCGGGCTGCCACAGCCAGGTGCCCTGCCCTGGCCCACGGCCCAGGTCGCGAGCCGGGTCGCCTTTGAGGCCGTGGCCTGCGTACACCTGCACGCCAGGGGCGGTGCTCCAGACCTGCATGGCGCGGCCCGAGGCGGGGTCGGCCAGTTGGGCGGCCAGGCGCAGACCGGGGGTGGCGGCGGGGGCTACAGAGACTGGAGAGGCATCGTCCAGCACCAGGTAGTGGTCCAGCCCACCGGCCCGTGCCAGCTGCTCATGCGGCATGGCCGTGGCATCGGCCACACTGCGCGGCTTGCGAAAGTCGAACGGCGTGCCCTGCACCGAATCAACGGTGCCCGTGGGGCACACATCGGGGGCCAACGGCACGTAGCGGCTGGCGGGCACCTGCAGCGTGTGGCCCAGGGTGCTGCCTGCGCCCGCCAGGTTGAAGAAGGCGTGGCCCGTGGGGTTGAACACAGTGGCGGCGTCGGCCACCTCAGCCATCCACTCCATGTGCAGCGCGTTGTCAGGGGTGACCTGCAGGTGCAGCGTCAGGCGCACGGTGCCGGGCACGCCATCGTCTTCGGTGCGGAAGGTGTGGGTGAGCACCATGGCATCGGGCTTCACTTCGGTGACGCCGAACACCTGAAAGCGGCTGCCCTGCGGCCCACCGTGGTGGTGGTGCGGGCCACTGTTGGTGGGCAACTGCAGCGTGCAGCCGCCGGGCAGATGCAACTTGCCACCCCGCAGCCGCCCCGCCCAGCGGCCAATGAAGGCGCCCATGGAGAGTTGTCCATCGACGTAGCCCTGCAGGCTGTCGTAGCCCAAGGCCACGTCCACCAGGCCGCCCTGCCCGTCTGGCACGGCCACTTGCACCAGACGCGCGCCATAGTTGCTCACCGCCACCTGCAGGCCACCCGCACCGCGCAGGGTGAACAGGTCGGTGCGCTGGCCATGCAGTTGTTGTTGAAACGCTTCGCGTGAAAGTGTGTAAGCCATGTGCCCGAGTTTAGAGCGACCAACAAAACGCAGCGCAGCGGCCCTGGCTAGGCGTTTCGCCGCAGGCAGTACAAACAGTACGACAAGGCGAAACAACGACGCCAGGGGCGTTTTGTTCGCCGCTCTTATTTGGCTGGCGTGGCAGAGGGGGCGGACGCGCGTTACCAGCCAGATGCCCACGCACACCAGCACCAGGGCGAGCAGGTTCTTCCACTCCGGCAGAGCCTGGCGCAGGTCGGCAATGTGCGACAGCCGCACGGTGGTTCAATACGCTTTCAGGCGGGCGCGCAGCTCGCGCTCCAAACCACCGGCAGCGCCAGTGAGCAAGATTCGGTTGAATCGGATCGGCGTCGGGTGAGCAGTCATGGCAATTCGACAGGTTCTTGGTACAGTGGCACTGCGGGACAGTTGAATGTCATCAGTTGTCACACCATCGAAATGCCACTACGCAGCACTACGAATCGACATAGGGATAACACCGGGAAATGAACACAGAAACCACTCTCCGCCGCAAACCCCGCACGTTGGCCCTGGAGCTGGTGGATTCCTTGGGTAACCGCATTCGCGATGGGCGCCTGGCCGTGGGCGACAAGCTGCCCACCGAGGCGGCCATCATGGCCGAGTTCGACGTCAGCCGCACCGTGGTGCGCGAAGCGATTTCCAAGCTGCAGGCCTCGGGGCTGGTCGAAACCCGCCACGGCATTGGCACGTTTGTGCTGGGCATGGGACAAAACCCCGGCTTCAAGATCACCCCCGAGCAATTCAGCACCCTGCGCGGCGTGATTGCCGTGCTGGAGCTGCGCATTGGCGTGGAGACTGAAGCCGCAGCCCTGGCCGCGCAACGCCGCACCGACGCCAACTTGGCCACCATGCGCCAGGCGCTGAACGCGGTGGCTCAAGCCGTGGACGAAGGCCGCGACGCAATGGCGGCCGACTTCCAGTTCCACCTGGAGATTGCACGCGCTACCCAGAACAGTCATTTCACCGAGCTGATGAGCACACTGGGCAGCATGATCATTCCGCGCGCACGCCTGCAAGGCAGCGACGACCAGAGCGATGAGCGCCGACAGTACCTGCGCCGCGTCAATGGCGAGCACGAGAACATTTTTGACGCTATCGTGGGGCAAGACCCCGACGCCGCCCGCGCAGCCATGCGCACCCACCTGGCCAACAGCCGTGAGCGCCGCCGCCGCGCCCAGACGGAAGCCAGCTGACCCTACCCAGCCACCTCCGCCCAACCAAGGGCGGAGGTGGCATTCGTATTGAACCGTACGCTTTTTTTATTTTGTACGATGACATACAACATGAATTTCTCGTGTTCCTGGTGCCCGGCCTTGACGGGCTGGAAGCAGGACTCTTGCACATTTCTCACCCAACGGAGCCTGAACATGTCCCCACAAGACCTCAAAAGCGTATTGCAAGCCGGCTTGCTGACCGTTCCTCTGACCGACTTCGACAGCGAGCTGCGCTTTGCGCCCAAGCCTTATGCCGATCGCCTGGAGTAGCTGTAGTTCTACGGCGCATCGACACTGTTTGCCGCAGGTGACACGGGTGCCCGCAAGGCCGGCACCGACATCGGCCCTGTGGTGGACGACCGCCAGCTGGCGCAAGACCTGGAGTACATCGCCATCGGCCAAAAAGAAGGCGCCAAGCTGCACGGCGGCGAGGCACTGGCCACCAACGCAGACGGCGCCCCCGGCTTCTACCTGCGCCCCGCCCTGTTCACCGAAACCACGCCCGAGATGCGCATCAACCGCGAAGAAATCTTTGGCCCCGTGGTCAGCATCCAGCGTGTGAAGAGCTACGACGAAGCCCTGGCCCTGGCCAACGACACGCCGTTTGGCCTGGCCAGCGGCATTGCCACCACCAGCCTCAAGCACGCCACGCACTTCAAGCGCCACGCCCAGGCGGGCATGGTGATGGTGAACCTGCCCACCGCCGGGGTGGACTACCACGTGCCGTTCGGTGGCCGCAAGGGCAGCAGCTATGGCTCGCGCGAGCAAGGCCGCTACGCCGCCGAGTTCTACACCACGGTGAAGACCGCTTACATCCAGGCCTGATAGCACGCAGGGGGGTACAACGCCCCCTGCAGATTTCCGCCCCCCTGCAATCTCTTCAGAGGGACATCGGCACCGCAGGGGTGCGGGCTCTTGGCCTGAGCGCCGACCCGGCTCCATGGCACAGCAGGCCCTCATTAGAATCCCCGGCCATGCACATACACATACTCGGAATTTGCGGAACCTTCATGGGCGGCCTGGCAGCCCTGGCCCGCGAGGCAGGGCACAAGGTCACGGGCTGCGATGCCGGTGTGTACCCGCCCATGAGCGACCAGCTGCGCGCCCTGGGCATTGAGCTGATCGAAGGCTTCGGCGCCGACCAGCTCGCGCTGCAACCGGATATGTTTGTGGTGGGCAACGTGGTCAGCCGTGCGCGGCTGGCCGATGGCAGCCCGAAGTTTCCGCTGATGGAAGCCATTCTGGATACAGGCCTGCCCTACACCAGCGGCCCCCAATGGCTGGCCGAGCATGTGCTGCAAGGCCGCCATGTGCTGGCGGTGGCGGGCACGCACGGCAAGACGACCACCACGTCGATGCTGACCTGGATTCTGGAGAGCGCCGGGTTGCAGCCAGGCTTTTTGATCGGCGGCGTGCCGCTGAACTTTGGCATCTCGGCCCGGCTCGGTGCAAATCAACGCCCCGCGCCCGGCCCCGGCACGCAAGCACAGCGCCCACTGTTTGTGATTGAGGCCGATGAATACGACACCGCCTTCTTCGACAAGCGCAGCAAGTTTGTGCACTACCGCCCCCGCACGGCGGTGCTCAACAACCTGGAGTTTGACCACGCCGACATCTTTGACGACCTGGCGGCGATTGAGCGCCAGTTCCACCACCTCGTGCGCACCGTGCCGCCCTCGGGCCGCGTGGTTGCCAATGGGCTGGAAGAAAGCCTGACCCGCGTGCTGAATACCGGCTGCTGGAGCCAGGTGAGCAGCTTTGGCGCAGCGGTGAGCGACTTCAGCGCCGAGGGTGATCCACAAGCCTTTGATGTGCTGCACCAGGGCCGCAAGGTGGCGCGGGTGGAATGGGCGCTGACAGGCATGCACAACCAGCTCAATGCCCTGGCCGCCATGGCCGCTGCGCACGACGTGGGCGTGGAACCCGCTGTGGCGGCTGCCGCGCTGGGCCAGTTTCAGAACGTGAAGCGCCGTATGGAGCTGCGTGGCACGGTGCGCGGCATTGCCGTGTATGACGACTTTGCCCACCACCCCACAGCTTTGCGCACCACGCTCGACGGCCTGCGCCGCAGCCTGGGAGCCAAGGCACGCATCCTGGCTGTGTTTGAGCCCCGCAGCAACACGATGAAACTGGGCGCCATGAAAAGCCAGCTGCCCTGGGCGCTGGAACCCGCCGACCTGGTGTTTTGCCACACCGCCGGCCTGGACTGGGACGCCGCTGACGCCCTGGCCCCGCTGGGCGTCGGCCCAGGCCAACGCGCCCAAACGGCCCCCGACATTGCCACGCTGGTGGACCAGATCACCCAGGCCGCCCAGCCCGGCGACCACGTGGTGTGCATGAGCAATGGCGGCTTCGGCGGTATCCACACCCGCCTGCTTGAAACACTGGCCAACCAACCGCTATAAAAACAATAGCTGCTGGCGCTTTACGGATAAGCGCTAGCAGCTATTTTGATCTCAAAACCCGCAGGCACTGCACAGGGGCATATGCCCTGCCCGGCACGCTCGGGGCTGCGTTCAGTACGTGACGGCCATGGCGGGCACATCGACCCGGATCACCTTCCTGGCCAAGGCGGCACTGGCAGCGCGGGCAAATGCCTGGCCCCAGTCAGGCTGTGCAAGCAGGTGGGCACCGGCGGCCTGCGCGACGGTCAGCACCTTGTCGGCCAGCAGCACTTTGCCGCTGGCGCGCAGGGGTTCGCAGTCGAGGGAGGTGAACTGGTCGTCCAGCCAGCGGCGCCCCGCCTCGTGCGCCATGGGTTCCGCGCTGGTCAGGTCGAAACGAAACTCCTGGTCGTCGGCCAAGCGGACCGAAACTTCACTCTGCATGGGTTACCTCGTTGGAATGTTGGGGGCGGTGAGAGGGCGGTGGCCCGTGCCACCCACCCCGCACGCGCCACGCTCTTGCAGACTGAGCTTACACGGTTCAAAAAGGCGATGGCCTGGGTTTTTTCCCTGTCGGCACATCGCCCCCGCCAACCATCTCAGCGCGAGCGGCGTGCCTGCACTGCGGCCGACAGCTCTGCCAGGGCTACCAGGGAATCGTCCCAACCCAGGCAGGCATCGGTGATGCTCTTGCCATATTCCAGCGCGCTGGCGTCATCCTTGCCAGGGGTGAACTTCTGCGCACCCGCGTTGATGTGGCTTTCAATCATCACGCCGAACACGCTGTGCGAGCCACCAGCAATCTGGCTGGCAATGTCGCGCGCCACGTCCAGCTGCTTTTCGTGTTGCTTGCTGCTGTTGGCATGGCTGCAATCCACCATCAGCGTGGCGGGCAGCTTGGCGGCTTCCAGGTCCTTGCAGGCAGCGGCCACGCTGGCGGCGTCATAGTTGGGGGCCTTGCCGCCGCGCAGAATCACGTGGCAATCTTTGTTGCCGCTGGTGTTCACGATGGCCACTTGCCCGTTCTTGTGCACCGACAGGAAGTGGTGGCCGCGGCTGGCCGACTGGATGGCGTCGGTGGCGATGCGGATGTTGCCGTCCGTGCCGTTCTTGAAGCCGATGGGGGCGGACAGGCCCGAGGCCAGCTCGCGGTGCACTTGGCTTTCAGTAGTGCGCGCCCCAATGGCGCCCCAGGCGATCAGGTCGCCGATGTACTGGGGCGAGATCACGTCCAGGAACTCGCTGCCCGCGGGCATGCCCAGGCGGTTGATGTCGATCAGCAACTGCCGCGCAATGCGCAGGCCTTCGTCGATGCGGTAGGTTTCGTCGAGGTAGGGGTCGTTGATCAGGCCCTTCCAGCCCACGGTGGTGCGGGGCTTTTCGAAGTACACGCGCATCACGATCTCCAGCGTGTCCTTGTACTGCTCGCGCACCACTTTCAGGCGGCGGGCGTAGTCGAGCGCAGCCGCAGGGTCGTGAATGGAGCAGGGGCCGATGATGACCAGCAGGCGGTCGTCATCACCCGCCATGATGTTGTGGATGTTCTTGCGGGTCTGGCTGATGAGCCCTTCCACCGGCGTGTTGCTGATGGGGAAAAAGCGGATCAGATGCTCTGGAGGAGGCAGCACGGTAATGTCCTTGATACGTTCGTCGTCGGTCTGGCTGGTTTTCTCGACGCTGCGGTACCAGGCATCGCTGGCGGGGGTGGCTTGCAAGCTCATGTTGTCGTCCTCGTAAGGTGGAAAAAGTGAAAAAAGGGGGCTGAAAAACAAAAAACCGCCGGGCTTTGCAGCTGCGGCGGTTGGTATGGGGAGGGTGCTTCAGTTACTTGCGCGTTTTCCTCTCATCCGCCTAGGACCGAGATAAAAAACCAAAAATAAAACGCGCTGCGAACTTGCATGGCTTTCAATGTAGCACAGCCCCCGGGTGGTCTTGCAAGCAGCTTGCGCAAACTTGGGCCGAAAAAACCACACCTGAACCGCCGAGGGCGAAGGCCATGCTCCGGGCGTGGATACGCGTCAGCCTTCACCCAGGGGGCGCGCATGCAGCAATGCCTCAGCGCCCTAACCAGCGCAAGGCGCGCTGCCACCAAGACCGGCTGCGGGAGGGCACTGGAGGCTCCGCCCCTCCCTCGCCACGGCTGCCCTGCTCATACATGTCGATGAGCAGCAAGGCCTCGCCCAGCGTGCGCCAGGCCAGCAACTCAAATTTGTCAAAGTGCTCGGTTTCGCTGGAGTGGCGAAGCTCCAAGGCCTCTTTCCAGGTGGAAACCGACTGGCCCAGCTCCCAAAGCGCCCGCTGGTACACCCCAAACTCGTACAGGGTGTGCCACCCGGAACCCAGCCCTGTCAGCAGCCGCTGGTGCTCTCGCACGCCCTGAAACAGGGCCGTTGCGGTGCGGTGGATGAGTTGGGTGTCTGTGCTGGTGCGCCGAATGCGCACGGCCTCTTCGATCGCGTTGGACAAAGCACCCAAGCTGTCGCGCAGCTGGCGCGAATCTTCGTCGGCAACGCCTTCGCGCAAAAAGCGGCTGATGTCTCCAAACGACTGGAAACTTTGCGACAGAAAAGTGCGCGAAGCCGGCATAGGCCGATTGTGCTGCGCGCCGCAAAAATTGTTACAGCGCAAAACCCCTGAATGGCCAGGGTGCAGCCAATGCGCAACAGCTGCACTGGCAGCCCCGCCCTCGCACCCCGGTCGTCAGGTGGTCAGGCCGTGCCGCCCACGGTAAGGCCTTCGATGCGCAAGGTGGGCTGGCCCACGCCCACAGGCACGCTTTGGCCTTCCTTGCCGCAAGTGCCCACGCCGCTGTCCAGGCGCATGTCGTTGCCGATCATGGTCACCTTCTTGAGCGATTCAGGGCCGCTGCCCACGATGGTGGCGCCCTTGACGGGGTACTGGATCTTGCCGTCTTCCACCCAGTAGGCTACGCTGGCAGAAAACACGAACTTGCCCGAGGTGATGTCCACCTGGCCACCACCAAAGTTGCTGGCGTACAGCCCCTTCTTGATGCTGGCGATGATTTCCTGCGGATCCTTGTCGCCACCCAGCATGTAGGTGTTGGTCATGCGCGGCATGGGGATGTGGGCGTAGCTTTCGCGGCGGCCATTGCCCGTGGGGGCCACGCCCATCAGACGGGCGTTGAGCGAATCCTGGATGTAGCCCTTCAAGATGCCGTCTTCGATCAGCACATTGCGCTGGCTGGGGTTGCCCTCGTCGTCCACATTCAGCGATCCACGGCGGTCGGCAATGGTGCCGTCGTCCAGCACCGTCACGCCCTTGGCGGCCACACGCTGGCCGATGCGGCCGCTGAAAGCGCTGGAGCCCTTGCGGTTGAAGTCCCCTTCCAGGCCATGGCCCACGGCTTCGTGCAGGAGGATGCCGGGCCAGCCCGCACCCAGAACCACCGTCATTTCACCAGCCGGAGCGGGGCGGGATTCCAGGTTGGTCAAGGCAGCGTTCACCGCCTCGTCCACATACTTGCTCAGCTGTGCGTCATCGAAATACGCCAGACCAAAGCGGCCACCGCCGCCGGCCGAGCCCACTTCGCGGCGGCCGTGTTGCTCGGCAATCACGGTGATCGACAGGCGCACCAGCGGGCGCACATCTGCGGCCAGCGTGCCATCAGCACGGGCCACCAGCACTACGTCGTACTCACTGGCCAAGCCTGCCATTACCTGTGCCACGCGGGGGTCCTTGGCGCGGGCGCGCTGCTCCAGGCGCTCCAGCAAGGCCACCTTGGCGGTGCTGTCCAGCGAAGCAATGGGGTCTACACCCTGGTAAAGGCTGCGGCTGGTGGCAATCTTCTTGGCGGGCACGCGCACACGGCCAGTCTGCGCCACAGAAGAAATGGCACGCACGGTGCGCGCGGCGTCCAGCAGCGAAGCCAGCGAAATGTCGTCCGAATACGCGAAGGCGGTCTTTTCGCCGCTCACGGCGCGCACGCCCACGCCCTGGTCAATGCTGAAAGAGCCGGTCTTCACAATGCCCTCTTCCAGGCTCCAGCCCTCGCTGCGCGTGTACTGGAAGTACAGATCGGCATCGTCCACCTGGTGGGCACGAATTTCCGCCAGCGCACGGGCCAGGTGGCTCTCGTCCAGCCCAAAAGGCGTCAACAGCAGTTCACGGGCGACATCAATGCGTTGGGTGGTGGATGCGCGCTGCGGCGCTGCGGTAGAGGAGCGAAAGGTCATCGCCGCATTTTAGGCGGGCAACCCCACCCGCACCGCCGCAGGGGAAAACTGCGCTATGCGCTATGCGCTCTGCGAAGCCGAGAGGTCCACCAGCACCGCCACCGGGGCATGGTGCTGCACGGCCTCGATGCCGGCATCGCGGGCTTTGGCGCCGGAGTACATCTGGCTTTGGCCGATGACCTGGCCGTTGCCCGCCTTCAAGGTGAAGTAGGGTGCGCCGTTGCGGGCACTCAGGCGCCCGAAGCGGGCATCATCAGGCGCGTGCTTTTTGACGGATTCGATGCCCTGCAAGGCACTGGCGCGCGAGTCGTAGGTCTCGCTGGTCAAGATCACCTGCCCGTTTGAGGCCAGCAGGTTGAAAACAAACTTGTCGTTGGACGTTTTCTTGAGCTCGAACTTTGCCGCCATGGGGAGCACCTCCAGGGGTTAGTGAAAACACGCCCCCGGGTTGTAACCTCAGGACAGCCCCCGAGGCAAGGGTATTGACCCCGCCCCTGCATCACCTGAGGGCATCGCCCGGCAAAACCGGCGCATCGCGCTACAGCGGCGCACGGGCTTTGGCGGGCTCCTGGCGCTGCGCGCGCGCCACCGACATGAGAATGCCCAGCGCCAGCCCCAGGGTGACCATGGCCGTGCCCCCGTAGCTGACAAAGGGCAGCGGCACGCCCACCACCGGCAGAATGCCGCTGACCATGCCCATGTTCACAAACGCATAGGTGAAGAAAATCATCGACACAGCGCCCGCCATCAGGCGACCGAACAAGGTGCCGGCCCCCATGGCAATGGCCAGCCCGCGCCAGATCAGCAGCAAAAAGCACACGATCAGAAACAGGTTGCCAGCCAGCCCGAATTCTTCGGAATAGGCCGCAAAGATGAAGTCGGTGGTGCGCTCGGGAATAAACTCCAGGTGGGTCTGCGTGCCCGCCATGAAGCCCTTGCCCGTGAGCCCGCCAGAGCCAATCGCGATCATGCCCTGAATAATGTGAAAGCCTTTGCCCAGCGGGTCGCGCGTGGGGTCCAGCAAGGTGCAGATACGCTGCTGCTGGTAGTCGTGCAGCACCGGCCAGCGCACGCCGTCCGCGCACAGCTGGGGTTCAAACCACACGATGAGGGCAATGCCGATGCCCCCCAGCACCACGGGCGGCAGCACCAGCTTCCACGACAGGCCCGCGAAAAAGATCACCGACAGCCCCGCCGCCAGCACCAGCAGCGAGGTCCCCAGGTCGGGCTGCTTCATGATGAGCCCCACCGGAACGGCCAGCAGGGCCCCGGCAGCGACAAAGTCCAGCGGGCGCAACTGCCCCTCGCGCTTTTGAAACCACCAGGCCAGCATCAGGGGCATGGCAATTTTCAGAATCTCGCTGGGCTGGATGACGATGCCCAGGTTCACCCAGCGCTGCGCGCCCTTCTTGGTGATGCCAAACAGCGCCACCGCCAGCAGCAGCGCCACCCCCGCGGCGTACAAGGGCACGGCAAATGCCATGATCCTCTGGGGCGGCACCTGCGCCACCACAAACAAGATGGTTCCGGCAATGAGCATGTTGCGGCCGTGGTCCACAAAGCGGGTACCGTGGTCGTAACCGGCCGAGTACATGGCCACCAGGCCTGCCCCTGCCAGCAACAGCACGACAAACAGCAAGGGCAGGTCAAACCCCCGAAACAGGGGCAATATGCGTTGCAGGAGAGAGGTTTTTTCAAAAACGGCGGCCATCCCCCAATTATCGGGCTGACGGCTGCGCCGGGAAGTCAGCCCGCTTGGCGAAAGGCCATCACCGCCTGGTTGCGCAAGGTGCGCAGCAAACCCGGGGCCTTGTCGTCCACCACGATGCCGCCAGGAACCGCCTGGTCGGCATAAATGAGTGCAAACGGCTGCCCCTTCATCTGCAGCGGCAGCAACAGAAAAGAGGGGGCGTTGACGCGTTCCACGTACCACCGGGGCAAGCGCGCACTGATGCGGGGCTCTGTAGCATCGTTGATGAGGGTGTCGGCGCCCCGCAGGCACACGGCCGTGAACAAATCGCCGGGCACGTTCAGCGGCACCTTCATGGCACGCACCACGGCTTCGCTGCCTTCGCCCAGGCCAAAGCGGCCGGTGAGCTGGTCGGTGCGCGCCTCACGCAGGCAAAACACCATGCGCCGAAAACCCAGAGCGCGGAACATCGTCTCCAGGATCATGCGCAGCACGTCGTTGAGCTGAAAGCTCTCGACCATGGCGTTGGTGATGTCCTGGATGCCAGCAGCCAGCACCTCGTTCACCTGCGCGACCGACACCGCGCCGCCCGCCTGCGACGCCAGCAAAGCGGGCAAAGGCTTGGCTTCGCTGGGCTTGAGTTCCAGGGGGCTGAGGGCGTCGTCCTGCGCGGTGGCGTCTTGCGCCGCCGGGGGCAGCTTCAGCAACCGGGCAGCGGGCGAGCCAGCGTCCACCCGCAGATCCAGCGCCTCGGCCAGCGCCACCAGCTTGCGGCGTGCGCGCAGCGTCGCTTCGTTGACGGCCCGCATGCAAGGGAGCGCTGGCTGCAGAAAGCGGGGCAAAATCAGTCATGGTGCTGGCGGCTCAACAGACCCCGCACAGTGCCGGGTCTTCGTGGCTAGACATCTTATGCCCGCTCAGGCCCGCCAAAAGCAGTGATTCCCCTGCCCTGCGTCTTCCGCACACACCCTTCAACGCGCCCATGACCACCACGTACCTTCTGTACCTGCACGGCTTTCGTTCATCGCCCTCTTCGGCCAAAGCACGGCAAATGGCGGCCCATGTGGCGCAGCACCACCCGGCCGTCACCTTCTGGTGCCCGCAGCTTCCGCCCTCGCCCCAGGCCGCGATGGCGCTGGTAGCACAAGGCATTGCATCCTGGCCCAGGGGCGCCATGGCGGTCATCGGCTCTTCGCTGGGCGGCTTCTATGCGAGCTGGGTTGCGCAAGACGCAGGCTGCCCCAGCGTGATGCTCAACCCCGCTGTGGACCCGGCCCGCGACCTGGCGCGCTACATCGGCGAGCAAACCAGCTGGCACGACCCGGCCGAGCGTTTTTACTTTCTGCCCGAATACATCGGCGAGCTGCAGGCGCTGGATGTGCGCGGCCGCCCACCTGCTGCGCCCGAGCTGGCCATCATCGCCAAGGGCGACGAAGTGCTGGACTGGCGCGAGATGGTGGCCCGCTACCCGCAGGCCGAGCTGCGTTTGCTCGAAGGCGGCGACCATGCCCTGAGCGACTTCACCGAGCACTTGGAGCCCATCACGCGCTTCCTGCGGCTGGCATGACGACGGCTACTGCACGCCCGATGCGCTGGCCGCGCTGGCAGCATTGGCGTGGCGCGCCTGCCAGCGGGCGAAGTCGTTCGGGTAGGCAATGCGGTAGCGCTGCTGGTGCCAAGCCGCTTCGTCCACCCGGCCCAAGGCCAGGGCGCCGTCCACCACCTTCTCGATCACCCGGGGTTCGGGCGAGAAATGCAGCAAATCCAGCGCCACGGCGTGCATCTGGGCCGCGTTGGCGGGCGTTAAATCCTGCGTGGTGAGCCAGGCAAAGCGCACCTGGTCAGAAAACAGCACCCCCTTGGGCTGGGGCACGGCCCGCACATCGCGCAAGGTGGGTGGGCGCTGGGCCACCGGCTTGTAGAGCTGGCTCACCACCCGGTACTGGTAGGCAGCCATGCCCAGCACGGCGGCGCCGATCAGGCACACGGCGGCCCCCAAGCCCCACCCCACAGTGACATCGCCCAGCTTGCTGCCCAGCCACCGCCACGCCTCGGGCACACCACGCCCCGGCGCACGCCGCCAGCACAGCAACACCAGCGCAAACAGGGTAGTGACCTGGAAGGGGCCGTACCACAGCGGGTATTCGAGCAGGCTGTGCAGCCCCACCACGGCGACCACACCCCAGGCCAGCTGGCGCACGGGGTCGGTCTCGCGCCAGGGGCGCGACCACACCAGCCACGCCAGCACGCCGCCGCACAGCAGCAGCGCGGCGGGCAGGCCCAGCTCCACCGCCAGGTGCAGGGGCAGGTTGTGGGCGTTGTCCAGCAGCACGCAAAAGCGCTCTTCAGGGAACAGCGTGATGTAGTGCGCGTAGCTCAGCTCCCCCCACCCCCAGCCCGTCCAGGGCTTGAGCGAGATGAGGTGCAGCATGTTCGACCACAGCACCCGGCGTGCGCCGCAGGCGCCCGAGGTGTTGGAGAACCGGTCGAACAGCCCATCAATGCGTATGCCACTCACCTGCAGCAGCACCTGCGGCAGCGCCCAGGCGGCCAGCACATACAGCACCATGCCCACCAGCACCAGGGCGATGGCCTTGCGTGCATCGGTGCGGCGCCACAGGCAGAGCAAGCCCAGCATCAGCAGCCACTGCAGCGCGCCGGTGCGCGAATTGGTGGCGGCAGCGGCCACTGCCAGCACCGCCAGCGCCCCACCCAGCACCATGCCCATGCCCCACTGGGGGCGCTGCACCCGCTCGGCCCGCACCCACAGCCAGAGCAGGGACCACACGCCCAGCGCCATCAGCGATGCCTGCTGGTTGCGCTGGCGCAGGTTGCCCACCGCCTCACCCGGTATGGATGGATGGATCCACGGCAAGCCCCAGGGCTCTGCGCCCAGGTACTGCAACAGCCCCACCACGCCGCCCAGCACCGCCGCCAGCAAGAGCCCCCACGCCAGCGCGCCACCGGCACGGTTGCCCAGGCGCACGCACTGGGCGCGGGTGACTACCGCCGCCCCCAGCACCAGCCCCCAGGCAGCCAGTGCCAGGCCGCACGCCCAGGAAAACACCAGCGGCCAGAAGTTGGGAGACGGCGGCGCCGTGACCGCGAACAGGAAGGGCAGCGCCACGGCCAGCACCGCCAGCAGCGTGTTGAGGGCAGAAAACGGCATCGTCTGGGGTATGCGCAAGGGTCAGAAATCAAAAGACAAATAACGAGGCGGCGCCGCCAGCCCACCACGGGGCGCAGGCTGCGCCAGGGTGGCGATCATAGGGGCGCCAGAAAGGCTTTGGGCATAAAGTGCCTCTGACGCTTATCCAACAAGCGTCAGCAGCTACAAATTCAATAGCATTTCATTTCACCCGGCTTGGCCGGGTCTGCACCGTGCGGGGCGGGCAGACAGCCATGGGAGAATCCCCCGATGCATGCACTGTTTGAAGAAGCCGGCAAATTCATGGCCGGACGTATCCTGTCCGAAGCCGACACCTCGGCCCAGGTTGAGCTCGATTCGGGCAAGCGGGTCAAGGTCAAGGCCGCGAACATTCTGTTGAAGTTCGAAAAGCCCGCCCCCGCCGAACTCATCGCCCAGGCCCAGGCCGTGGCCGAAACCATTGAGCTGGACCTGGCCTGGGAATTCGCGCCCGAGGACGATTTCGGCTTTGCCGACCTCGCCCGCGACTATTTCTCGGAAAACGCCACGCTGGCCCAGCAGGCGGGAGCGCTGTTCCGCCTGTACGAGGCGCCGCATTACTTCCGCCGCGCAGGCAAGGGCCGCTTCAAGAAGGCGCCCGCAGAAATCCTGCAGCAAGCCCTGGCCGCCATCGAGAAGAAAAAGGCCATCCTCGCGCAAATCGACGAATGGGCCGCAGCCCTGGGCCGGGGCGAATGCCCCCAGCCCATCCGCGACCAGCTCTACAAAATCCTGTTCAAGCCCGACAAGAACGCGCCCGAATACAAGGCCGTGGTCGAGGCCAGCCGCGCCACGCACACCGCGCCGCTTGATCTGCTGCAAAAGGCAGGCGCCATTGACTCGGCTTACCAGTTCCACTGGAAGCGCTTTTTGTTCGAGAACTTCCCCAAGGGCACGGGCTTTCCCGCGCTCACGGCACCTGTCATTGCCGACGAGCTGCCGCTGTCGCCCGCGCAGGCGTATTCCATCGACGACTCGCAGACCACCGAAATCGACGATGCCCTGTCCGTTCAGGGCCTGGGCACCGGCACCGTGGTGCTGGGCATCCACATCGCTGCGCCGGGCCTGGCCATCCAGCCGGGCAGCGCGATCGACCAGCTCGGCCGCGCCCGCCTGTCCACCGTGGACATGCCGGGCTACAAGATCACCATGCTGCCCGACGAGGTAGTGCAGACCTACACGCTGGATGAAGGCCGCGCCAACCCGGCCGTGTCGCTGTACGTGACCATCGACGAAGCCACGCTGGAGTTCAAAGGCTCCGAGACCAAGCTGGAGCGCGTGCACGTGGCCGCCAACCTGCGCCATGACCAGCTCGACAGCGTGGTGACGGAAGAATGGCTCACCAACCCAGCGTTTGAGCACCAAAACGACCCGCAGCGCTTGTCTGACCTGCGCGGGCAGCTATCATTTTTATACCGCCTTGCCAAAGAACTCAAAGCCCGCCGCGAGGTGGTGCGCGGCAAGCCCGAGAACTTCAACCGGCCGGACTACAACTTCCGCCTCGTCGGCAACAACGGCGCGGAGCCCACAGGCAACGAGCAGGTGCAAATCAGCGTGCGCCAGCGCGGTGCGCCACTCGATCTGATCGTGGCCGAGGCCATGATCGTGGCCAACAGCACCTGGGGCAGCTGGCTGGCCGAGCTGGGCGTGCCCGGCATCTACCGCAGCCAGGCCAGCATGGCCCCCGGCGTGAAGGTGCGCATGGGCACCAAGGCGCTGCCGCACGCAGGCATTGGCGTCAAAGCGTATTCCTGGGCCACGTCGCCACTGCGCCGCTACACCGATCTGGTCAACCAGTGGCAGATCATTGCCTGCGCCCGCCACGGCGCCACGGCTGCGCTGGCCGCACCGTTCAAGCCCAAGGATGCAGACCTGTTCTCCATCATCAGCAGCTTTGATGCGGCCTACAGCGCCTACAACGGCTACCAGGCAGGCATGGAGCGTTTCTGGACGCTCAAGTACATCGAGCAAAACCACATCACCGAGCTCACGGCGGCCGTCATCAAGGAAGGGCCGGGTGGCAGCTTTCTGGTGCGGGCGGACGACATTCCGCTGGTCTTCCCCGTGCTGGGCGCGCAAAACCTGCCGCGCGGCGCGCGCCTGAAGGTGCGGCTGGGCGAGGTGGATGAAATCACCCTGGACATCCACGGCACGGTGGTGGAACGCCTGGACGACCCGAACGACGCCAGCGACGATGCCGTGGTGGAGGACGAGGGCGACGAAGACGCCGTGGCCGGCCCGATCGCCATCGCCGTGGATGTGAACGAAGCCGACAGCACCGCACCCGCCAACGCCGATAATCCGACGCCGTGAACATCCGCTCGCTTTTCCGCTCCTTCAGCACGCTGCAGATTGCCCTGGGCGTGTCGGTGGCCGTGCACGCGGCCCTCCTCTCGGTGCGCTTCATCGACCCCGAGGGCTTCAACCGCGTGTTCCAGGACACGCCGCTGGAAGTCATCCTGGTCAATGCCAAGTCCACCGAGCGGCCCGAAAAGGCCCAGGCCATCGCCCAGTCCAACCTGGCGGGCGGCGGCGATGCCGCGCAGGGCCGCGCCACCAGCCCCCTGCCCTACTCGGCCCTGACGGCGGTGGGCGACGACTTTGAAGAGATGCAGCGCAAGATGGACGCCATGCAGGAGCAGCAAACCCAGCTGCTCACGCAACTGCGCAAGCAGCTGGCCTCCATGCCCGAGCCCGACCCGCGCAAGCAAAGCGACAGCGGCGAGCAGATGTCGCAGGAAGAAAAGCGCCGCCAGTTGCTGAAGCTGCTGGCCGAGATTGAAAAGCGCATCAACGAAGAAAACTCGCGCCCCAAAAAGCGCTACATCAGCCCCGCCACGCGCGAGGAAGCCTACGCGGTGTACTACGACGCGCTGCGCCGCAAGGTGGAAGACAAGGGCACCGAGAACTTCCCCGAGCAGGGCGGCAAAAAGCTGTATGGCGAGCTGATCATGATCGTCACCGTCAACCACGACGGGCGCGTGCTCTCTACCGAAGTGGTGCAAGGCTCGGGCAAGACCGCGCTGGACCGCCGGGCCGAAGCCATTGCCCGCGCCGCCGCGCCGTTTGGCCGCTTCACCCCCGAAATGCGCGCCAAGGCCGACCAGGTGGCCATGGTGGCCCGCTTCAAGTTCACCCGCGAACAGACCCTAGAAACCAGCGTGCGGTAACCCCCTTCAGGCACCTGTGGACTGGCGCAGCCAGCTTCGCGGCAGCCCTGGCCTGCCCCCTGCATGCAGCCCTTGTTGTTCCCATGAACTCTTCGACGCTCCCCTACGACCTGTACTGCGTGATGGGCAACCCCGTAGCCCACAGCCGCTCGCCCGCCATCCACGCCCGCTTTGCCGAACTCGCCGGCCAGCAGCTGCGCTTCGAGCGCCGACTGATCGCGCTGGACGGCTTTGCGCAAGGCGTGCGTGACTTCATCGCCGAGGGCGGGCGCGGCTGCAACATCACCGTGCCCTTCAAGTTCGAGGCCCCGGCCCTGGCCAGCGAATGCAGCGAACGCGTGCGCCTGGCCGGTGCTGCCAACACACTGAGCCTGCAACCCGATGGCAGCATCCACGCCGACAACACCGACGGCCTGGGCCTGGTGGCCGACATCACCCGCAACGCGGGCGTGCCCCTGCAAGGCGCGCGCGTGCTGCTGGTGGGTGCGGGCGGTGCGGCCGCCGGCGTGCTGGGCCCGCTGCTGCAGGCTGGCGTGCGCCACATCACCATTGCCAACCGCACCGTGGCCAAGGCCGAGGCGCTGGTGGCCTCGCACAGCGCCCTGGCGGCGCTACAAAAAGCAGAGCTGCTGGCGCTTGCTCCGCAAGCGTTAGTGGGCGATTTTGATGTGATCATCAACGCCACTGCCAGCAGCCTGGCGGGCGATGCCGTGCCCGTGCCCGCCAGCGTGCTGCGCCCCGGCAGCCTGGCCTACGACATGATGTACGGCCCCGCTGCGCAAGGTTTTCTGGACTGGGCCCAAGCCCACGGCGCGGTGGCGCGCGACGGCCTGGGCATGCTGGTGGAACAGGCCGCCGAGGCGTTTGCCATCTGGCGCGGCGTGCGCCCGCCATCGGCCCAGGTGCTGGAAGAACTGCGCCGCGCCCCGCACTGACCCAGCCATGCGCGCCCTGCCCGTCACGCCCTGCAGAACCCTGGAGCCCAGGCCATGAAAGCGCTGCTGCGCTGGCTGGGCCTGGTGCTGCTGGCCCTGGTGGGCCTGCAGCTGTTCTTTGTGCTGCGCATTGCGGCCATGGCAGCCATCAACCCCGAATCCACCACCTTCCAGCGCTCGGAAGCCTGGACACTGCTGACCAGCAAGGGCAGCGTGCCCTGGCGCCAGCAGTGGGTGCCCTACGGCAGGATTTCCGACCACCTCAAACGCGCCGTCATCGCATCGGAAGACGATGGCTTTGTGAACCACGAGGGCGTGGACTGGGCCGCGATTGAAAAGGCCTGGGAGCGCAATGCCAAGGCCGAGGCCCAAATCGCCAAGGCCCAGATCCGCGCCCCCGACCGCCCGGTGCGTGCGCCCAAGATCCGCGGCGGCTCCACCATCACGCAGCAGCTGGCCAAAAACCTGCTGCTCTCGGGCGAACGCACGCTGCTGCGCAAGGGGCAGGAGTTTGTGCTCACGCTGCTGCTGGAACAGATCCTGAGCAAAGAGCGCATTCTCGAGATTTATCTCAACAACGTGGAATGGGGTGAGGGCGTGTTTGGCGCCGAGGCCGCTGCGCAGCACTACTTCAAGAAAAGCGCAGCCCAGCTCACCCCCACCGACGCAGCCCGCCTGGCCGTGATGCTGCCCGCGCCCAAACGGTTTGAGAAAACGCCTGGCTCGGCGTATCTGGCGGGGCGCACGCGAACCATCCTGGCGCGGATGGGCAGCGCTGAACTGCCTTGATGCAACCACGCCGCCTTGGGGTGTAGCGCAGGGTCGTAGGTCGCACGCTCAGGGGATGTTCACCTCCTGGAATTCCACCCGGCGCCGCCGCGGGTCGAACAGCCCGCCCTCAGGCAGCACATGCATGCGGATGTCGGCGGCCTTGGCCATGGGCCCCCGGTCGTCCACGATCTGCGCGCGGCGGGCGTCAAAAATCTTGACGTAGTAGTTGCCCAGCACCTCCCACTGGCCGTCTGCGCGCACCAGCAGGGCGGTCTCTTCGTCAATGCCCACGCCAATGAGCTGGGGGTGGTCGAGCACCGCGCTGATGAGCCGGTTGTAGCGGGCGCGGTGCATGAAATGCTGGTCCACGATGGCGCCCTTGAAGAAGCCGAAGCCCGGGGCCAGCTCCTTCATGCCGCGTGCGATGTTGACCTGCTCCTCTTCATCGGAATTGCGCGGCGTGCGCCACTTGCCGGTCAGCATCAGCCGGCTCATCACCGAAGCCCCGGCCGAGGTGCCGCCCACCACCGCGCCGGCCTGGTAGCGCGCCTCAATGGTCTGCAGTGCGCGCGTGCCCACCAGCAGGGCGGACAAGCGCGACTGGTCTCCCCCAGAAAACCAGAAGCCACTGAACTTCTCCAGCGTCTGCGCCACAGCAGCGCTGTTGACATCGGCGGGCCGGATTTCCACCACCTGGGCCCGGGCGCCCAGGCCCTCCAGGTCGCGCACCACTTCCTGCGCTTCTTCGTCTGACCGGGAACTCGCCATGGGCAGCACGGCAATGCGCGCGTTTTCAGGGCCACCGGCCAGCGCCACAAAGCGCTGCTGCACGCTCAACGGGGTGTCTCCACCGCCCACGATGAGCAGATTGCCCTGTGGGCGGCTGAACAAGCGGCCCACGGCCTGCAGGGCGCTGCTGCCCAGGCCACCGGCACCACCGGCCGTTTGCGCCTGCACCGAGGCGCCCACGCCCAGCCCTGCCGCCATGCCCCCCAGCACGCGCAGCGCCCCCCGGCGTCCCATAACAAACCCATCACTTTTCACCATGGAATGAAACCCCACCAATGAGCCTGTGTTCAACGCAGCCAGGGCTTGCCACAGCGTGGCGATGCGCGCGCAGGTAAGGCGCGCCCTGCGGCTGCGTTCGTCAAGAAATGCCTGGAGCCGACCGTGCAACACCGGGCGTGGCGCCCCACCCGCGCCGGGGCGCAAGGTGGGGCGCGCATTCTAGGGCCTGCACAGCGGGCAGGCACCGCACCCCTGCCCGTATGATCCCCGCCATGCTTGCCAAGTTAATGAGTTACCTTCTGCTCGGCGTGGTGCGGTTTCTGACGGGCTCCCAAGCGCGCTGGTACGGCTGCCCACCCAAGGCCGAGCAGCGCATCTACTTTGCCAACCACCAGAGCCACGCCGACATGGTGCTGATCTGGGCTGCGCTGCCCGAAGAGCTGCGCAGCATCACCCGGCCCATCGCCGCCAAGGATTACTGGACCAAAACCCCCTTCAAGCAGTGGATCACCACCGCCGTGTTCAACGCGGTGTATGTGGACCGGCAAGCCAGCCCTGCGCGCACGCCAGCCCCGGCCGCGGAGGCTGCAGGCAACGCCGCCCCGGCGCTGGACAGCGCCGCAGAAACCGCCGCCCCCGGTGGCCCCGACCCGGCCCCCGAGCCCGCCGCCCCGCCCTCGCCCGAAGCCCTGCGCGCTGCGCTGCCTGACAGCGACCCGCTCGCACCGCTGGTGCGGGCGCTGGAGAGCGGGGATTCGATCGTGATCTTCCCTGAGGGCACACGCGGCCATGGCGACGAGCCCCAGCCCTTCAAGTCGGGCCTGTACAAGCTGGCGCAGATGTTCCCGAACGTGGTGCTGGTGCCCGCGTGGATCAACAACGTGCAGCGCGTGATGCCCAAGGGCGAAGTGGTGCCGGTGCCCATCCTGTGCTCGGTGACGTTTGGCGCGCCGATTGCGCTGGAACCGGGGGAAGAGCGCCGCCCTTTTCTCGACCGTGCCCGCCGCGCGGTGATGGCCCTGCGCGAGGTATGAAATGAAGCCCCCCCTGAGTCGCTTTGCGCCTTCCCCCCGAGGGGGGACGACGCCCTCACTGCAGGGCGGCCTTTGCTCGGCGTCCCCGGCAGGGGCAGCGCCCACTGCAAAGGCAGCATTGAATGGGTCGATATGGGATTCCTGGAATGAATAGTTTTTTGCGCAACCTCACCGCCTCGCAGCAGATCGGTGCCTTGTTCATCGTGGTGTTTGGCGTGCTCTCGCTGGCCACCTTGTGGGGGTTTTTCCGTTCGCTGCGCGAGCACGCCAGCGACGACCCGCAGGCCGAAGCGCATGCGCAGGAGGTCAAGCGCTTTTGGGGCCTGATCAAGACCTCGTGGGTGATGGCCACGGTGTTCTGGATTGGCTGGGCGCTGGGCGACACAGTGGCCACGGTGCTGTTTGCCATCGTCGGCTTTTTTGCGCTGCGCGAATTCATCACGCTGTCGCCCACGCGGCGGGGCGACCACCGCAGCCTGGTGCTGGCCTTCTTTGTGGTGCTGCCGCTGCAGTTCACCATCGTGGGCAGCCGCATGTTCGACCTATTCACCGTGTTCATCCCGGTGTACGTGTTTTTGGCGCTGCCGGTGGTGAGCGCACTGGCCAACGACCCGGAGCGTTTTCTGGAGCGCAACGCCAAGCTGCAGTGGGGCATCATGGTCTGCGTGTACGGCATGAGCCATGTGCCCGCGCTGCTTCTGCTGGACTTCCCTGGCTACCGCGAAAAGGGCGCGTTCCTGGTCTTCTTCCTGGTGTTTGTGGTGCAGACCTGCATGCTGGTGCAGCACCTGGTGGGGCAGCGCTTCCCGCACAAGCCGGTGGCGCCGCAGGTGAGCCAGAGCTTTCAGTGGGCAAGCTGGCTGGCCGGCGTGGCCGCCGGGGGGCTGGCGGGCGGGCTGCTGTCGTTCATTACCCCATTCAAGCCGGGGCAGGCGTTGGGCATGGCGCTGCTGGCCTGCTTTGCAGGCAGCCTGGGGCATCTGGTGATGAAGGCCCTCAAGCGCGACCGGGGCGTGACCAGCTGGGGCATGCAGGGCATGTCGGTCACCGGCGCGGGCGGCCTGCTCGACCGCGTGGACGCGCTGTGCTTCGCCGCCCCCGTGTTCTTCCACTCCACCCGCTGGTACTTCGGTCTTTAAGCAAAATTGGCCACTAGCGCTTGATGAATAAGCGCTAACAGCTATTAATTCAATAGCACATGCGTATTTTAGGGATTGACCCCGGCCTGCAGACCACTGGTTTTGGCGTGGTGGACATGGATGGCCACCAACTCCGCTACGTGGCCAGCGGCACCATCCGCACCACCACCCTGGCCCTGGGCGACCTGCCCGGGCGGCTGAAGATTCTGTTCGACGGCATCACCGAGGTGGTGGCCCGCTACGAGCCCGATGTGGCCTCGGTCGAAATTGTGTTCGTGAACGTCAACCCGCAGTCCACCCTGCTGCTGGGGCAGGCGCGGGGCGCGGCCATCACCGCCCTGGTGGCCAGCAACCTGCCCGTGGCCGAATACACCGCGCTGCAGATGAAAAAAGCCGTGGTGGGCCACGGCCGCGCCGCCAAAAGCCAGGTGCAGGAGATGGTGCGCCGCCTGCTGCAACTGCCCGGCCTGCCCGGCACCGATGCGGCCGACGGGCTGGGCCTGGCCATTACCCACGCCCACGCGGGTGCCGCCATGGGCCGCCTGGGCGAAACCGCTACGCTGAACCGCCGCCAGCACGCCATGTACAAGGGCGGGCGCAGTTACTGAGGGGGTTGGCATCGCCCCCTGCTTATCGCCTGAATTTTTATAGAGAATCGGCCTCTAGCGCTTATCCAGCAAGCGCCAGCAGCTCACCTATTGATAGCAAAAGCCGGTTGACGATCAGCGCCCCAGCCCGCGCTTGAGTTCTTTGAGCAGCAACAGCACCTGGTTAGACGCGTGGCGGCAACTGGTGTTGAAAAGGTGCAGCGCCTTGGGCTGGTCGCCCGCGCGCATCTGATCGACCACCCCGGCCGCCTGCTGGTGAAAGTACTGGTGGCGGGCCACCAGCATGCCAAACGCCGGGTAGTGGCCCAGCCGCAGCCGCCCGGTGCCGCCCAGCCAGCGCCCCAGGTCACACCGGTCGGCGCTGCAAATGGGCTCGGCCTGCGGCACCTCGCCCGAGCGGCCATGCACCAGGTCTTCCAGCTGCTGGCGCCACACCTCGTGGTTGGCAATGGCTGCGTCCAGGTCCAGCTCGGTCATCAGCGTGGCAGCGTATTCAGGGTCCAGCACCAGCTCGCTGCCGTTGTCTTCCATGGCCCAGGTGGTTTCTGCGCTATCTGGGTCTTGTTCGCGGATCTTGAAAAAACGGCTGAAAAAGCCCATACCTTGCCTTGGTTGGTGAACGGGGAAGTGCGGAGGCATTCCGCAATTGGAGCCGCCATTCAGAAACATTTTGTATTGCAAGCAAGTTTTTGGCTATCAAAAAAATGCACTCCTGTGCTTTTGCAATGCAGAGCAACCCCGCTGGCGGGCACGGCTCCCCACCAGGGCCTGCAGACTGCCGTCAGGGGGCGGACAATGACGGCATGAACGCACCCACTCCCACCCATCGCCCTGCCCTGTCCATGCTTGATCTGGTCGCCGTGCGCGAAGGCGGCACCGTGGCCCAGGCGCTGCAAATCGCCCTGCGCACCGCCCAGCACGCCGAAAAGCTGGGGTTTGCGCGCTACTGGCTGGCCGAGCACCACAACATGCCAGGCATTGCCAGCTCGGCCACGGCGGTGCTGGTGGGCTACATCGCGGGGGGCACCTCGCGCATCCGCGTGGGCTCCGGCGGTGTGATGCTGCCCAACCATGCCCCGCTGGTGGTGGCCGAAGCCTTTGGCACGCTGGCAGAGCTGTACCCTGGCCGCATCGACCTGGGCCTGGGCCGCGCACCCGGCACCGACCCCACCACCATGCGCGCGCTGCGCCGCAGCCGGGTGGAAACCGCCGACGACTTCCCGCAGGACGTGGCCGAGCTGCAGCGCCTGCTGGGCCCCGTGCAGCCAGGCCAGCGCCTGGTGGCCATGCCCGGTGCGGGCACCAACGTGCCGATCTGGCTGCTGGGCTCCAGCCTGTTTTCTGCGCAACTGGCCGCACAAGAAGGGTTGCCCTACGCCTTTGCCTCGCACTTTGCGCCGCGCCTGATGCACCAGGCCATTGACCTGTACCGCCGCCTGTACCAGCCATCGGCCGCATGGCCCAAACCGTACGTGGCCATTGGCGTGCCCTTGATTGCTGCCCCCACCGACGACGAGGCCGAATACCTGGCCAGCAGCACCTACCAGCGGGTACTGGACATCCTCACCGGCAACCGCCTCAGCCTGCAGCCACCGGTCGAGAACTACGCCGCCCGCCTGCAACCGCAGGAACGCGCGGCCATTGGCGACTTTCTGGCCGCCGCCGTGATTGGCGGGCCCGATACCGTGCGTGACGGCCTCACCACGCTGGCGCAAGAAACGGGTGCCGACGAGCTGATTCTGGTGTGCGACGTGTACGACCCCGCGCTGCGCCTGCGCTCGCTGGACATTGCCGCCCAGGCGCACAGCGCCATGGGGCAGGCCACAGCCGCTGCGCTGTGAGAGCCTGCTCGGCGGACCGGCAGGCCATCGGCCGATCACGGCGCAGGTCACCGCCATGCGCTGGGCATAAGGCCCCCGCACATTCCCAGGCACCCCGGTCACACCGAGCGGCTACCATCGCGGGGGCAGCATTGCCTTGAGCGCAGTGCCCCTTTGCCCCCGACACCGCCACTGATTCATGCCCGCTTTTTCTTTTGAAGCCCTGGACGCCCAGGGCCAGACCCGCAAAGGCCTGCTGGAGGCCGACACCGCCAAGTCCGCTCGCAGCATGCTGCGCGCCCAGGCTTTGGTGCCCCTGACGGTGGAGCTGGTGCAGACGGGGCAGACTGCCGCGGGTGGCGGCACCTCGCTGGGCCAGCGCCTGTTCACCCGCCCGGTGTTCAGCGCCACCACGCTGGCGGTGTGGACCCGGCAACTGGCAGGGCTGGTGTCATCAGGCCTGCCGCTGGAGCGGGCACTCACCGCCCTGAGCGACGAGGCCGACGACGAGCGCCAAAGCCACCTGGTGGCCGCCTTGCGCGCCGAGGTCAATGCGGGCTCCACCTTTGCCCGCGCGCTGAGCCAGCACCCGCGCGAGTTTTCCGACATTTATTGCGCCGTGATCGGTGCGGGAGAGCACAGCGGCAACCTGGGCATGGTGCTGGAGAAGCTGGCCGACGACCTGGAAGACCGCCAGGCCCTCAAGGCCAAACTGGTGGGCGCGGCGCTTTACCCCGCCATCGTCACCGTGGTGGCCATCGTCATCGTGCTGTTTCTGGTGGGTTACGTGGTGCCCCAGGTGGCCAGCGTCTTCGCCGGCACCAAGCGGGCGCTGCCCTTCCTCACGGTGATGATGCTCACCATCAGCTCTATCGTGCGCAACTACGGCTGGTGGATGTTGAGTGCTCTTATTTTGATAGCTGCTAGCGCCCGCTGGGCGCTGACTCTGGAGTCTTTTCGCCAAAAGTTTGATGCTGCCTGGCTCAACCTGCCGCTGGTCGGCAAACTGGCACGCGGCTACAACGCCGCCCGTTTTGCAGGCACCCTGGCCATGCTGGCGGGCGCGGGCGTGCCCATTCTGAAGGCACTGCAGGCGGCGGCCGAAACCCTCAACAACCGCGCCATGCGGGCCGACGCGCTCGATGCGCTGGTGCTGGTGCGCGAAGGTGCACCGCTGGCCTCGGCCCTGGCGCAGAAGAAGCGCTTTCCGGGCCTGGTGTCCATGTTCGCCCGCCTGGGTGAACAAACCGGGCAATTGCCGCTGATGCTGCAACGCGCCGCCACACAAATCTCCACCGAAGTGCAGCGCCGCGCCCTGCAACTGGCCACCATCCTGGAGCCGCTGCTGATCGTGGGCATGGGCCTGATCGTGATGACCATCGTGCTGGCGGTGATGCAGCCCATCATCGAGCTCAACCGCTTCGTGAAATAACGCCCCCGGCAGAAAAACCGCACCATGGCCGTAACGCTGGACGACAAACTGGTGGTGGCGATCTCGTCACGCGCGCTGTTTGACTTTGAAGAGGAAAACCGCGTTTTCGACCCCCTGGACCCGCGCGCCTACATGGAACTGCAACAGGCGCGGCTGGAAGTACCGGCCAAACCGGGGGTGGCCTTCCAGCTCGTGAAAAAGCTGCTGGCCTTCAACACCGCCCACGCCCGCAATGTGGAGGTGGTCATCCTCTCGCGCAACGATCCGGTCAGCGCGCTGCGGATTTTTCGCTCGGCCAAAGAGGCAGGCCTGCCCCTGGAGCGGGGCGTTTTCACCCAGGGGCGCGACCCCTTCCGCTACCTGCGGCCGCTGGGGGCGCACCTGTTTTTGTCGGCCAACGAGCAGGACGTGAGCGAAGCGCTGGCGCTGGGCTTTCCGGCTGCGCGGGTGCTGACCGAATCGGTAGCCGCCGGAGTCGATTACCCCCACGAGCTGCGGATTGCGTTTGACGGCGACGCGGTGCTGTTCTCGGACGAAGCCGAGCGCGTGTACCAAACCGAAGGGCTGGAAGCCTTTCAGACGCATGAAATCAACAAAGCCGAGCTGCCGCTATCTGGCGGCCCATTCAAGCCCCTTTTGGCTGCGCTGCACCAGTTGCAGCAGCAGGCGGGCGCCTCGGGCATGCGCCTGCGCATCGCACTGGTCACGGCCCGCAGCGCCCCTGCGCATGAGCGCGCCATCAATACGTTGATGAAATGGAACCTGGCGGTGGACGAAGCTATGTTCCTCGGCGGCCTGGAAAAAGGCCCGTTCCTGCGCGAATTCGAGCCCGACTTTTTCTTTGACGACCAGACGGGCCACGTTACCTCGGCCGCGCTGCATGTGCCTTCAGGCCACGTGCGCGCCGGTATTGCAAACCCACCGCTGGTGGTGGATGAAACCACCGCGCGGCGCAAGCCCAAGGCCTGACCCTGTGCAAAGGCATGTGAATGCGCGCAACTACCGGTAAAAGGCCTGTCGCCACGGTTGCAAATCCAGCACATTCACCTCAAATGCCAAGCTACACACCTGAGGAGCACGCTTTGCTGTTGATTCGAACACTGTGGTTTTGCAGCGTTGCCTTGCTGGGCACGGCGGCGATGGCACAAGGCACGCCCGCCCCCACTGAAACCGCACCCTCGCAGGAAGCAGCGCTCACCAAGGAAGAGTTGAAGGCGATGCGCGACTTCAAGATGCTGGACTTCAACGGCGATGGCAAGCTCAGCCGCACCGAGGTCAAGCTGTTTCCGCGCCTGTCAGCCGCATTCGACGATGCGGACACCAACCACGACAACTACGTTTCGTACGAGGAAGTGCGCGAATTTGCCGCCAAGTACCGCGCCGAACGCGACCGCCAAAAAGCAGCGCAGGCCGCACAGCACCCCATTCAAGAGGCGCCTGTCGCGCCAGCCGCACCCCTCAAGGCCGAATGAGGCGCTGGCGGGATGGGAAAACACCCGCCGCGTCCCCTTGGAGTCACAAACCCGTGGTGCGCTTGACCTTCGGATCTGAATAAGTCAGATCTTCTTTTTTAACCTGCTGGGCCAGGCGCTCCTGCTGGGTCACCTTGTTCACTTCTTGCGCCATCTCCACCGCGCTGCCGCTGGCGCGCCACATGGACTGGATCAACTCCAGCAACTGCTTGTAGATGGGCTCTTTGGGTGGCTCAGGGGGTTCCTCCACCGTGTCTTTTTTCTTGACTTCAGTCCAGTCCCGGTTCGTCGCATCGGGGGCAGACGGCTTGTCAGGCTCGCGCACCACGGCGCCCTGACCCAGTCGGTCGACAGACTCGACGGGGTTGGGGGCGTTGATAGGACGCACCGGCGGTGCGCCAGAAGCCCCAGTGGAATACAAATCGGCGCCCTGAGGACGCCAGGCAGGCGATCGGTCAACAGGTGGCAATTGCATGACATGGGCCCATGGTGAAATGAAAAAGCGAAGGCTTTACCGCCTCCTTCGTAATCCATTTCGGCAAAAAGAAGGGCAAATTAAGCCTTTTTTCAGCCTTTTGGCCAAAACCAGGGTAAACCCTAGTTTTTTCACACTTCCACCCGTGCGATTTACAGGAAGCGCTCCAGCAGCTTGCGGGAATGTTTGTCCAGGGCGGTGGTGTCAGGCACTTTGAACTGCCCGCCTTCGCCTGCGGCAATCAGCAAACGCGTGCGTCCAGCCAGGCGGCGGATGTCCTCCTCCGCCTTCAGCACCAGGCGAGCGGCACCACGGTCCGTGATCACATCCCAGGTACTGGGGGTGGAGAAGCTGGACACCGCCACGATTTTTTCGATGGTGGGCACGAACTCCCGCACCGCCAATTCTTCTTCCAGCAACTGCCGCTGGGGCGCTGGCAGCGTATCGATGCGGTCTATCCACAGCAGCTCGTGCCCGTTTGCGCCCACGAGGGAAAGGCCCTCCTGGGGCGCAGCGATAGGGAAGGCGCGCACAGGCACCACGCCTTCGTGCGCTGTGCCGTCTGGCAGGGTGAGCACCAGGCGCCCGTGGGGGTTGCGGAGCAGTTGCACAGAAGCAGCCAGGGCGGGGGTAGCTGAGCCAGCAGGGGAATGGTTTTGCGAAGTCATGTCTTCTCCGGGCTCAGGAGTTACCTGCGGGGTGGGCGGGGTGCAGCAGGCTGCTGTCGATGATGACGCCCGCGGCCTGTGCGTCCTCTTCGGCACGGCGGGCTTGCGCTTCGTAAAGGCGCCAGTAGGCCCCCTGCTTTTCCATGAGTTCGTCGTGTGGCCCAACTTCCACCACTTCGCCGCGGTCCATCACCACCAAGCGATCGGCCTTGCGCAGGGTAGAGAGGCGGTGGGCAATGGCAATGGTGGTGCGGCCTTGCACCAGGTTGTCGAGCGCCCGCTGGATTTCCTTCTCGGTCTCTGTGTCCACGGCTGACGTGGCCTCGTCCAGAATCAGGATGCGGGGGTCAATCAGCAGCGCGCGGGCAATCGAAATGCGCTGGCGCTCGCCGCCCGACAGCCCCTGGCCGCGCTCACCGACCAGCGAGTCGTAGCCATGCGGCAGGCGCAGGATGAATTCGTGCGCATGGGCGGCACGCGCGGCGGCCACGATTTCCTCGCGCGTCGCGTCGGGCTTGCCATAGGCAATGTTCTCGGCAATGGTGCCGAAGAACAGGAACGGCTCTTGCAGCACGAGGCCAATGTGACGGCGGTAGTCGGCCACCGCAAAGCGGCGAATGTCGATGCCGTCTACCTGGATGGAGCCATCGCTCACGTCATAGAAACGGTTGATCAGGTTGACCAGCGTGCTTTTGCCCGAGCCGCTATGGCCCACCAGGCCAATCATTTCGCCCGCCCGGATTTCCAGATCCAACCCCTTGATCACGGCGCGGCTGCCGTAGCGGAAACCCACGTTCTGCATGGTGATAGAGCCCGCGATCTTGTCCACCTTCACGGGCTGGGCCGGGTCGGGCACGTTGCTGACGTGGTCCAAGATGTCAAAAATGCGTTTGGCCCCCGCCGCCGCCTTTTGCGTGACGGACACGATGCGGCTCATGGAATCCAGACGGCCATAGAACCGACCGATGTAGGCGATGAACGCCGTGAGCACACCCACCGTGATCTGGTTGCGCGACACCAGCCAGATGCCAAAGGCCCACACCACCAGCAGCCCTATTTCGGTGAGCAGCGACACCGTGGGCGTGAACAGGCTCCAGGTCTTGTTCAGCTTGTCGTTCACTTCCAGGTTGTGCTGGTTGGCGTCGCGAAAGCGCTGGGCTTCGCGCTTTTCCTGGGCAAAAGCCTTCACCACGCGGATGCCGGGGATAGTGTCGGCCAGCACATTGGTCACTTCGGACCACACGCGGTCGATCTTTTCAAATCCGGTGCGCAGGCGGTCGCGCACGGTGTGGATCATCCAGGCAATGAAAGGCAGCGGCACCAGGGTGACCAACGCCAGCCAGGGGTTGATGGAGAACAGAATCACCGCCGTCATGAAGATCATGAGCACGTCGGTGATGAAATCGAGCGCGTGCAGCGACAGGAAGACGTTGATCCGGTCGGTTTCCGACCCAATGCGCGCCATCAGATCGCCCGTGCGCTTGCCGCCAAAGTAATCGAGCGACAGGCGCAGCAAGTGCTCATAGGTGGTGGTGCGCAGGTCAGCACCGATGCGCTCGGACACCAGCGCCAGGATGTAAGTTCGCGCCCACGACAAGCCCCAGGCGGCCAGAGCCGCTAAAAGCAGCCCACCCAGGTACGTCAATACCAGCCAGGGATCAATGGTCTGCCCGTTCTGGTAAGGAATCAGGATGTCGTCCATCAGCGGGATGGTGAGGTACGGGGGCACCAGCGTGGCGGCCGTGGACGCCATGGTGAGGGCAAAGCCCGCCGCCAGTTGCTTGCGGTAGGGGCGGGCAAACCGCCACAGGCGCAACAGTACCCAGGTGGAGGTCTGGGGCGCCTGGGCGCGGGCGCAGGCGGGGCATTCGTCCGTATCGGGCGGCAGGGGGGTATGGCAAGCGGGGCAGGCGGGCTCGTCTTCCTCTGTGGCGGCTTGACCGGCCCCGCGCTCGACCTGCTGCTCAAAGCGCTGCACCAGGCGCAGCGCCTGGGGATGGTGGCCGAGGGTAAAGCGCCAAAAAGCCACACGCTCCTGCGGGTTGTGCAACTCCAGCGTTCCCACGCCCCCGTGGTCCTGCAGCTTGAGCGCCAGGCCGGGTGCCAGGGGCCAGTCCCGCCATACCGTGGCGCCCGGATCGCACGCCAGCAGGCGCCTGGAAGTCACCACCACCCAACCGCTGACGAAGCGCAAATCTGCACTCAGGTCAACCTGTAACGCAGCCAGTACGTTTTCATCAGACGCGAGCTTGGCCCGCAAATCGGCCCCTACCGGGCCGGAAAAGACACCCGAGGCGTCCACAGAATGGTGATGTTGCATATTCTTTGTGTTTTCCGCAGCTGGCAGTACAAAACTGCTGGCCGTGCAGATGCAGGAATTTTGACCGAAACCCAGGCCGCCAACGACCGCTGACACTTGGAACCTGTTTACGATCTTTAAAGGAACGCATTGGTGTGCCATTGGGATGACCGGATGACCAGTGTTCGCTGCAGGCGCTCATGCCCATGCAAGCAACCGAGACAGACGCATCGCCAGCCTGCACTCCAACTCTTCCAACCTGTGAGTTGCGCAACCCCGAAAAAGTCGCAAACCGTTTCTGATTCCTACCGTCCCGTCCATTTCCAGCCCAACCGGGCGCACAATGGCAACCCTGTCCGGCCCGTCCGGTGTCTCTGAACCGCTCCGATCCATGGCAAAAATCGACGACATCCAACTGCTTCGCATCAACTACCTGCGCGGCCCCAATATCTGGACTTACCGCCCCGTGCTGGAAGTCTGGCTGGACCTCGGGGTGCTGGAAGACCACCCCTCCAACACACTGCCGGGTTTCAACGACCGGCTCACCGCCTGGCTGCCCGCCCTGGTCGAGCACCACTGCGGCGTGGGTGAACGCGGCGGTTTCCTGCAGCGCCTGCAGGAAGGCACCTGGTGCGGCCATGTGCTGGAGCACATCGTCATTGAACTGCTGAACCTGGCGGGCATGCCCACCGGTTTTGGCCAAACCCGCAGCACCTCGGTGCGCGGGGTGTACCGCATGGTGTTCCGTGCCCGCGACGAGAGCGTGGCGCGTGTGGCGCTGGCCCAAGGCCATGCACTCATCATGGCCGCCATCAACGACGAACCCTTTGATGTGCAAGCCGCCGTGGCCCGCGTGCGCACCGAGGTAGACGACCAATACCTCGGCCCCAGCACAGCGTGCATCGTCACCGCAGCGACCGACCGGGGCATTCCTCACATTCGCCTGAACGATGGCAACCTGGTGCAGCTCGGCTACGGCGCTGCCCAGCGCCGCATCTGGACAGCCGAGACCGAGCGCACCAGCGCGATTGCCGAAGGCATAGCCAGCGACAAAGACCTCACCAAGAGCCTGCTCAAGGCCTGCGGCGTGCCGATTCCTGAAGGCCAGGTGGTCAACAGCCCCGAAGAGGCCTGGGAAGCCGCTCAGGACATCGGTCTGCCCGTGGTCGTCAAGCCATCAGACGGCAACCATGGCCGGGGCGTGACGCTGGAGCTGCGCAAGAAAGAAGACATCGAGGCGGCCTACCACGTGGCCTACCCCGAAGGCAGCGACGTGATGGTGGAGCGCTTCATCCCCGGCGACGAACACCGCATTCTGGTGGTGGGCGGCAAGGTGGTGGCCGCCGCGCGTGGCGAGGTGGTCAGCATCACCGGCAATGGCCGCTCCACGGTCAAGGAACTCATCGACAGCCAGCTCAACTCCGACCCCCGCCGCGGCTACGAGGAAGAGTACCCCCTCGAAATCATCGACCTGGTCACCGACACCAAGGTGCAGCTCGAACTCAAGCGCCAGGACCTCCAGGCGGACTCGGTGCCTGCCGCAGGCCGCCAAGTGGTCATCCAGCGCAACGGCAACGTGGCCGTGGACTGCACGGACGACGTACACCCTGAGGTGGCTTACATCGCCCAACTGGCTGCCAAGGTGGTGGGCCTGGACATTGCCGGTATCGACATGGTGGCGCAAGACATCAGTAAACCCCTGCATACCCAAGGCGGCGCGATTGTGGAAGTGAATGCCGGCCCCGGCCTGCTGATGCACTTGAAGCCCGCCGTGGGCGCCCCCCGCCCCGTGGGTCAGGCCATCGCCGAACACCTCTTCCCCTCGGAAGACCATCCAGAAGGCACGGCCGGCCGTATCCCCGTGGTGGGCGTGGCCGGCACGCGTGAGACTTCCACCATTGCCCGCGTGGTGGCCTGGCTGCTGCACCTGGGTGGCCACCACACCGGCCTGGCGTGCCGCGATGGCCTGTTCCTGGACCGCCGCCGCGTCGAGTCTTCGGACAGCGCCCACTGGGAAGCCGCCCACCGCCTGCTGATGAACAAGATGGTGCAGGCCGCCGTGATCGAAAGCGACGCCCGCACCATCCTGCGCGACGGCCTGGCGTATGACCGCTGCCAGGTGGGCGTGGTGACCGACATGGACGGCGTGGAATCGCTGGCCGAGTTTGACGTGCATGAGCAAGACCAGATGACCAAGGTGCTGCGCACCCAGGTGGACGTGGTGCTGGACAACGGCGCCGCAGTGCTCAATGCCGCCATTGCGCAAGTGGCTGCGCTGGCCCCGCTGTGCGACGGCGACGTGGTGCTGTACGCGCAGGACCCCACGCTGCCCGCCATCGTGGAGCACCGCGCCAACGCCAATGGCCGTGCCGTGCTGGTCAAAAAAGGCTACGTAGTGCTGGCCACTGGCGCTGCAGAGCATGTGCTGGGCACCCTGGACGAGCTGACCTTTGGCCGCAACGCTGTGGTGCCTGACACCGACGCCCTGCTGGCCGCCATTGGCGCTGCGTGGGCCCTGAACATTGCCCCCGACCTGATTGGTGCTGGTATCAAGACCTTCGAGCCCGAGCTGCAAGCCCCCGTTGGCATTCGCCCCGCGGGCGTGAGCACGCTGAACACGCTCTGAGCAACCAACCCCATCTTGCTGCACGCGATGACACTCCAGCGCACGGCGCACTGACGGAACACAAAAGAGAGAACTTCCATGGATGTAACCCGCACCCGGGCCCTGCGTGGCCCCAACCTCTGGAGCCGCCACATGGCCATCGAGGCCGTGGTGACCTGTACCGATACCGAGCGCGCCATCGGCAAGATGGCCGGCTTTGAAGACCGCCTGCGCGCCCTGTTTCCGGCCATTGGCGTGCTGCACCCCGAGGGGGGCGATAGCGACATCTCGCTGGCCCACGTGCTGCAAACCGCTGCCCTGGCCCTGCAAGCCCAGGCTGGCTGCCCCGTGACTTTTGCCCGCACCACGGCCACCACGGATCCTGGCGTGTACCAGGTGGTGGTCGAATACAGCGAAGAAGCCGTGGGCCGCAAGGCGTTTGAAGATGCGCAGCAGCTCATCCAGGCCGCCTTGGGTAACGGCAGCTTCGATGCCGACAAGGCCGTGGCCGACCTTCGCGAGCTGGACGAAGACGAGCGCCTGGGCCCCAGCACGGGCTCCATCGTCGAGGCCGCCGTGGCCCGTGGCATTCCTTATCGCCGCCTCACCCGCGGCAGCCTGGTGCAGTTTGGCTGGGGTTCCAAGCAACGCCGCATCCAGGCGGCCGAGGTCGATTCGACCAGCGCTGTGGCTGAATCCATCGGCCAGGACAAAGACCTGACCAAGCGCCTGCTGCACGCCGCTGGCGTGCCCGTGCCGCTGGGCAAACCGGTGGAAACGGTGGAAGAAGCCTGGGAAGTGGCCCAGAAGGTGGGCCTGCCCGTGGTGGTCAAACCGCAAGACGGCAACCAGGGCAAGGGCGTAACGGTCAACATCACCGACCGCGCCCAGCTGGAAGAAGCTTATAAGAACGCCGCCGAATACGGCACCGTGATGGTCGAGCGCTTCCTGCCCGGCCACGACTTCCGCCTGCTGGTGGTGGGCGACCAACTGGTGGCCGCCGCCCGCCGCGAACCGCCCCAGGTGCTGGGCGATGGCCAGCACACCGTGCGCGAACTGGTGGATGTGGTCAACCAGGACCCCCGCCGTGGCGAAGGCCACGCCACCTCGCTCACCAAGATCCGCCTGGATGACATCGCCGTGGCACGCCTGGCTGCGCAAAACCTCACGCCGGATTCCGTTCCTGCCAAGGGCCAGCGCGTCATCCTGCGCAACAACGCCAACCTCTCCACCGGTGGCACCGCCACCGACGTGACGGACGACGTGCACCCCGAAGTGGCCGCCCGCGCCATTGCTGCCGCCCAGATGGTGGGCCTGCACATCTGCGGCGTGGACATGGTGGCCGAAACCGTGCTGCGCCCACTCGAAGAGCAAGGCGGCGGCTTTGTGGAAGTGAACGCCGCCCCCGGCCTGCGCATGCACCTGGCGCCCAGCTATGGCAAGCCCCGCAACGTGGGCGCGGCCATGGTGGACAAGCTCTTTGCCCACGGCGATGACGGTCGCATCCCCACCGTGGCCGTGACCGGCACCAACGGCAAGACCACCACGGCACGCCTGATTGCGCACCTGTTCACCGCCCAGGGCCTGCGCGTGGGCATGACCAACACCGACGGCGTGTACGTGAACGGCCGCCAGATTGACAGCGGCGATTGCAGCGGCCCCAAGAGTGCCCGCAACGTGCTGCTGCACCCCGAGGTGGATGCCGCCGTGTTCGAGACCGCCCGGGGCGGCATCTTGCGCGAAGGTCTGGGCTTTGACCGCTGCCAGGTGGCCGTGGTCACCAACATCGGCGCAGGCGACCACCTGGGCCTGAACTACATCACCACGGTGGAAGATCTGGCCGTGCTCAAGCGCGTGATCGTGCAGAACGTGGCCACCACAGGCTACGCCGTGCTCAACGCGGCAGACCCCATCGTTGCCGCCATGGCACCGGCCTGCCCCGGCAAGATCATCTTCTTTGCCAGCGACCGTCACCACCCCGTGATGGCCACGCACCGCGCACAGGGCCATCGCACCGTGTACGTCGATGGCGACTCCATCGTGGCCTCGGAAGGCTCATGGCGCGAAACCATCCACCTGCGCGATGTGCCCATCACACGCAACGGCAAGATCGGCTTCCAGGTTGAGAACGTCATGGCTGCCGTGGCAGCCGCCTGGGGCGTGGACATGCCCTGGCAGACCATCCGCCGGGGCCTGTCGGGCTTTGTGAACGACAGCGACAACGCGCCCGGCCGCTTCAACATCATGGACTACCGCGGCGCCACCGTGATTGCCGACTATGGCCACAACCCTGACGCCATGCGCGCCCTGGTGCAGGCCGTGGACGCCCTGCCCGCCAAGCGGCGCAGCGTGGTCATCAGCGGCGCGGGTGACCGCCGCGACGAAGACATCCGCGAGCAGACGGTGATCCTGGGCGCTGCATTTGACGACGTGATCCTGTACCAGGACGCAGCCCAGCGCGGCCGTGCCGACGGCGAGGTGATGGCCCTGCTGCGCGAAGGCCTGGCTGGCGCACCGCGCACCACGCACGTCGAAGAAATCCGTGGCGAATTCATCGCCATCGATGCCGCCCTGGCGCGCCTGCAGCCGGGCGACCTGTGCCTGGTGCTGGTGGACCAGGTGGAAGAAGCGCTGGCCCACCTGGCTCAGCGCTGCGCTGACGCGGGACCTGCGGCATGAGGCCCCACGCGCTGGCCATGCTGGCGCTGTGCGCCGCCCTTGGGTTGCCGGGGGCCGCACAAGCGGCTGCTGGCGAAAAAATCGGCACGGTGGACACTGCCTTCCAGTGGCTGGGCCGCGACCACGACATCATCGTGGAAGCCTATGACGACCCTGGCGTGCAGGGCGTGACCTGCTACGTGTCGCGGGCCCGCACTGGCGGTATCAAAGGCACACTGGGTTTGGCCGAAGACCGCGCCGAGGCATCGATTGCCTGCCGGCAGGTGGGGCCCATCAGCTTCCCAGAGCCACTGAAGAAGCAGGAAGAAGTGTTCAGCGAACGCATGTCCATCCTGTTCAAGCGCCTGCGCATCGTGCGCATGGTAGACGCCCCGCGCAACACCCTGGTGTACCTGACCTATTCCGAAAAGCTGGTGGACGGCTCGCCGCAAAACAGCGTCACAGCCGTGCCGGTGGACAGGGTCCAGCCCATTCCGGTGCGCAAGTAAACCGTCGGCCCAACCACTGACGCCCCGCAGCGGCCATCGTTGCGGGGCGTTTTTATTTGAGCACCAAAATGGCCTCTAGCGCTTTATCCATAAGCGCCAGCAGCTATCATTTTTGAAGCATCTCAAGACTGCGCTGCAATCTGTCGCAGGGCCTGCTCAAACACCTCCACCGGTTGCCCGCCGGAGATCAGGTGGCGCTCGTTGATGATGATGGCGGGCACCGAATGGATGCCGTTTTGCAGATAGAACTGCTCGCGCTCACGCACCTCGTCGGCGTAGCGGTTGGAGGCCAGCAGGGCCTGCGCTTCCTGGGCATCCAGCCCCACGCTGGCAGCCACCTGCACCAGCACTTCGTGGTTGCTCGGATCTTTCCCGTCGGTGAAGTAGGCTGTGAACAGCGCATGTTTCAGCGCCTTCTGCAGGCCCTGCTCCTCGGCCCAGTGCAACAGGCGGTGTGCGTCAAAGGTGTTGTAGATACGGCTGCGCTTGTCCATGCCAAAGGTGAACCCCAGCTCCGCCCCGCGCGCAGCGATGGCTTCGCGGTTCTTCTGGCTTTGTTCGGGCGTGGCGCCATACTTTTCCTGCAGGTGCTCGCCAATGTCCTGCCCCTCGGGGCCCATCTGCGGGTTCAGCTCGAAGGGCTGGAAGTGCAAATCCAGCGCGACTTCGCCCTGCAGCCGCTCAGCCGCCTGCTCCAGCGCCTTGAGGCCGATGATGCACCAGGGGCAGGAGACATCGGAGACGAAATCGATCTTGAGCGTGGTGGTCATGTGCGGGCTTTCAGGGTGCAAAGCCGCCATCGTAGGCGGCCTTGGCGCTGGCCGCAGCATGGGCGGGGATGACCTTTGTTACCCGCAGGGCTGCGCACCACCAAAAACCCCACGCCACCAGCCATTGATAGCGCGCCGATCCCCCCGATATGCCACGCTAACGCCCGCGCCCGGCACGCCACCCGCGCGCACTTCCCTTGAATTGACCGTGGAAAGAGCCCTCCCATGAACCTGCAGCAGCAACAGTCCGTCCTCACCATTGCCATGCTGGCCGCCTTTGCCGATGGCGCCAAAGACGACACCGAGCGCGAGGAGATTCGCCGCATTGCGCAATCGTTGGCAGCCGAGGGCAATATGCCCGACCTGCCCCGCCTGTACCAGGACGTGCTGCTGCGCCGCACCAGCCTGGAATCAGCCGCCGCCGCACTGCAAGACCCCACCCACCGCCAGCTCGCCTACGAAATGGCCGTATGCGTGTGCGATGTGGATGGCCGCCAGACGCCTACCGAGCGTGAATTCCTGGCCCATCTCAAGCAGACCCTGCAACTGGGCGGTGCAGCCACAGCTGCCTTTGATCAGGAAGAGCAAGCCCTGCTCAACGCGCTGGACGGCGCCACCACACCCACCGCTACCAAACCCGGCTTGCCAGTGCCGGTGCCTGCCGCCGCACCAAACGGCCCATCGGCCGCCGCCGTGCAGCGCGATGCGGAGTTGGACAAATCCATCCTGAACTACGCGCTGCTCAATGGTGCGCTGGAGCTGCTGCCGCAGTCGTGGGCGTCCATGGCCATCATTCCGCTGCAGATCAAGATGGTGCACGCCATTGGCCTGGCCCACGGCGTGGAGCTGGACCGGGGGCACATCAAGGAATTCATCGCCGCGGCCGGGGTGGGCATGGCGTCGCAATACGTCGAGCAGTTTGGCCGCAAGCTGCTGGGTGGCCTGCTGGGCAAGGTGGCTGGCAAAACCATCGGCGGGCTGGGCGGTGCTGCCACCGGCATGGCGTTTTCTTTTGCCACCACCTACGCGCTGGGGCAGGTGGCCAAACGCTACTACGCTGGCGGGCGGGTGATGAGCACCGCCATGCTGCGCGAGAGCTTTCAAGACCTGCTCGGCCCCGCCAAGCAGTTGCAGACCGAATACCTGCCGCAAATCCGGCAAAAGGCCGCCACGCTGGATGCGGGGCAAATCATGTCGATGGTGCGAGGCGCCTGAGCCCCTCACCACGAGGCACGTCTTTGCCTCCATGCGCAAGCTTCCGCATTGAGTCGCTATTTAATTGATAGCTGGTAGCGCTTACTGCCAAAGCGCCAGGCCCTTATTTGATTCAAAATTGGGGCATCCTTTAGCAAGCCCCGCTCAGCCGCTGCCATGCTCGGGCCGTACTCTCCGGCGCAAGACTCATATGCGCAGCGATGGGCCGCGCTACTGGGCCACGCCACCCGTGCTTTTCCCCGCATTGGACGCTGAAGCGGCATGCCAGAATGCGGCATGCCCGCCCCTTTGGTCACCACACCAACCGTTGCCCATATGACCCTGGAGTCTCCTTCCGACAAGGCCATCACCAGCCTGTACCGGGCGGCCCTGGGGCCGGTGAACCCCGAGCGCTACATGCCCGTGTTTGCCCGGCTGGATGCCGTGGGCCGCACGCTGACGAGCTGGCACTGGTCGGCCTGCTTCTTCACACTGGGGTGGATGGTGTTCCGGCGCCTGTGGGGCGCCGCGCTGGTCTATGTGGCGGCCGCAGAGGGTGTCGCACTGCTGGTGTTTGGCGTAGGCCGCCCGCTGCTGCAATGGCCGCAAGCGGTGGAATGGGGCGTGGTGGGCGCCTTTGCCGTGGTGGGCAGCGTCATCCCGGGGCTGTACGCCCACGCCATCTTGCACGCCGACATTCGCAAGCGCGTGACCAGCGCCCTGGCCGCCTCGGCCAACATTCCGCAGGCCTGCGACCTGCTGGCCGCGCAGGCCGTTTCGCGCAAGCGGCTGCATGGGGTGATTGGCGGGCACGCACTCATCGTGGCCGCGGCTTTGCTGGCTTATGTGCTGTTTCCCCAAGGCCTGTTTGACGCGCCCGCAGCGCAGCCCGCTGCCGCTGCGCAAGAGCCCGCCAGCCGCGCGGCATCCTGGAACCAGCCCGAACCAACGCTGGCCACCGCCAGCCGCCCTGCAGTGACGACATCGGCATCGGCATCGCCAGCGTCTGCCCAGGCACCGCTGCCTGAGGAAGATGCGCGTGCCACTGCCGTGGCAGCCTCCGCACCCCTACCTGCAGCAGAGTCCTCCTCCAGCGCGTCTGCGCCCGCTGCAGCTCCGGCACCGACCGAGCCAGCCAGTCAGGCCATCGCAACCAACGCGCAGTCGCCCGACACCCCCCGCAGCGCCAAACCAACGGCAGCGAACAACGAGAAAACCAAGGCGCCCCCGCCCACCAGCAAGGCCAGCGCCCCCGCCAAAGCATCTGCCCCTGCGCCCGCCGCGTCCAAAACGGCTTCTGCCACCAAGTCCGCAGAACCTGCACGCCCCAAGCCAACCGCAGCAGCCAAAGCGCCTGCGGAGGACCTGGCGACCGTCGGCTCGGCGCCCGGCTTCTACATCAACGTGGGCTTGTTCGCCGACGAAAGCAATGCGCGCAAGGCGCAGTCTCGGCTGCTGAACGAGGGGCTGCCCGCGTTTCGCCAGACGCTGGATGGCGCCAAGGGCACTCGCGTGCGCGTACGGGTGGGGCCCTATGCGTCGCGCAGCCAGGCAGAGGCCGCCGCCACCACAGTCAAAGCGTTGGGCCTGGAAGCCGTGGTGCTCCGCAAGTAGCCCCTACGGGAAAACATCAGTTGACAAAACCTCTTTTGGCAATACTGAACCCCACCAAAAGGTTACTGCATGTAACCAAAAATGGCGCTCGGTGTTAAATTGATACAACATAGGCGCGGAGCATCCTCTCCCCGCCCGAATCAGCAATTCACAGGCAGCCCGTGGAACTTGATCGCGACTTTCAACGCCGCAAGGATTTTTTGTCGTTAACCCCCGAGGATGAGCGCACGCTGCGCGGATTGCATTCTTTGCTGGGCGATCAAACCCCGGGGTTCGTGGAATCGTTTTACGACCATCTGTTGTCCTTCGGGGAAACACGCGCGCTCATTCCCGACGAGTCCACACTGAGCCGCCTCAAAAAGGCCCAATCCACCTACTTCAAGGCCCTGGTGGCAGGCGTGTATGACCGCCCCTACCTTGAAGACCGCCTGCGTGTCGGCCTGGTACATGCCAAGGTGGGCCTGTCCCCAGGCTGGTATCTGGGGGCTTACAGCCACTACCTGATTGAACTGCTGCCGCGCGTTGCCAAGGGTATGGGGGCAGCACAGACCGAAGAGCTGATGCACACCTTCCAGGCGCTCATCAAGGTAGTGTTTCTCGATGTAGGGCTGGCCATCGACAGCTACATCGCCCACCGCGACGATCTGATTGCCGACTTGCGCGACTACGGCGCGGCGTTTGCCAACCTGTCCTACGGCACGATGGTTGCCACGTCCGATCTGAAGGTGGTGTTTGCCAACCGGGCGTTTGAAAACCTGTTTGGCTTCGCCCCCAGCAGCCTGCGCGGCTGCCCTCTGTCGAATGTGATGGATGTGGCCCCTATCTCTGCGCTGATCGATACCGCCATGCGCCAGCAAAGCGCACGCGAGACGCTGGAGGTGCGCCCCCACCACAACCCGCTGGCCGTCCCCGTGAGCATCACAGCCCACACACTGCCCAAGACCGAAGACGGCGACGAGCAGCGCCTGCTGCTGGTGTTTGAAGACCTGCGCGAACAAACGCAGCTCACGCGCGACTTGCTCAACGCCCAGGCAGTGGCCAACATCGGCACCTGGCAGACGCATTTCGACGGGGCCATCACCCTGACCCCCCAGGCGGCGCGGCTTTTTGGCTGGCCCATGACCAAGCCGTTCACCTATGCGCAATTCCTGAGCTCCATCCACGAGGACGATCGGGTTCGGGTGGATGGCGAATTGAACGCTGGCTTGCGCCTGGGTCGTTTCCGGTTTGAATGCCGGGTGCAGTCGAGCCCCGGCGTGCGCTGGGTGGAAATGCGCGGCGTGATTGAAAAAGACCACCAAGATCAGCCCATTCGCGGCTATGGCACGGTGCTGGACATCACCGACCGCAAGGCCACCGAGCACGCCATGGAGCGCCTGGCGTTTTACGACTCGCTCACCGGCCTGCCCAACCGCACCAACGGCATGATGCTGGCGCAGCAAATGCTCGACCAGGCCCGGCAAGAAGGGGTGGCGGCCGCTATGCTGTTTGTGGACTTCGACCGCTTCAAGGAAATCAATGACACCCATGGCCACATCGTGGGTGACAACGTGCTCAGCGAGCTGGCGGCCCGGTTTCGTTCAGCCTGTGCCAAGAACGACGTCTATGCCCGCGTGGGGGGCGATGAATTCATGTGCACCTACAAGCTCGCACCCGGCGAAGACCCACTGGAGCGGGCAAAGCAATTGCAGCACGCGATCGGCCTTCCGGTGGTGTTCGACAGCCTGAAGTTTGAGGTAGGCGCCAGCATCGGCGTGGCCCTGTTCCCCGAGCATGGCGACAGCGTGGAAGACCTGCTCAAACACGCCGACATCGCCATGTACGACATCAAGGTGCGCGGGGGCGGCAGCATGCTCTTTAACGAAGCGCTGGCCCTGAAGCTGGAGAGGCGCATCTCGCTGGGCGCCAAGCTGGCCCATGCACTGGCCCATTCGCAACTACAACTGCACTACCAGCCCAAGGTGCACCTGGCCACCGGCACGCTGTGCGGCGTGGAAGCGCTCTCGCGCTGGTGCGACGAAGAGGGGCAATGGATCAGCCCAGCCGAATTCATTCCGGTGGCGGAAGAGCGTGGCCTCATCAACGAGCTGGGCGACTGGACGTTGGCCCAGGCCGCACGCGACATTCGCCACTGGCAGGAAGCGGGCGCGGCGGTGGTGCCCCGCGTGGCGGTCAACGTGTCCGCAACGCAGATGATGGACGAAGGCTTTGCGGAGCGCGCACTCCACCTGGTGCGCGCGCAAGGGGTGGAGCCCAGCATGATCGAGCTGGAAATGACCGAATCCGCACTGATGAACGAGCCCGAAAAGGCGCGCCATGCGGCTTCGCGGCTGGTGCAGGCGGGTTTCTGCCTGTCCATCGACGACTTCGGCACCGGCTATTCGTCGCTGGAGCGGCTGCAGAGCTTTCCCGTGTTCAAGCTCAAGATCGACATGTCCTTCGTGCGCAACATGGACACCCATGCAGGCAACCGCGCCATCGTCACGGCCGTGATCGGCATGGCCAAAGCGCTGAAGCTGGAGACGGTGGCCGAGGGCGTGGAGACTGCGGCGCAAGCGGCCTTGCTGAGGGAGCTGCATTGCGACGAAGCGCAGGGCTACCTTTATTCCAAGGCCCTGCCACCGCAAGTGCTGCTGCAGCGCTGGCTGCAGCAACCCTCCTCAGAGACAGCCCCCGGCAGCACACCCAAGGCTTGAACCTGCCCCTGCACGACCCCAGTGTTGCGCAGGGCACCACCCACGGAGCAATGCTGATGGCGGCCAATGCTTTCATGGCCTATGCTAGCGGGCACTGTTCCCTATCAACGCAACGCACATCGCCATCATGAGCCTCCCTGATCAATCCGTCGTATTCGGCACCGAAGACCTGCTGATGAGCCTGTGCAACTCCGTCACGCGCGTGCTCTCCGTGGCCACGCAAAGCCAGGTGCACTATTCCGGCATGGTGCAGCGCATCTCCAAAACCTGCCTCAAGCCCGACATTGGATGCTTTGTGCTGTTCGATGGCGGCTTCTCGGGCCTGGTCATCATCAATTTCTCTGCCTCCGCCGCGATGGAGCTGTACCAAAGCTACCTGCTGAGCATGGGGATGTCCAAGGAAGACCTGGTGTCTTCGTACACGTCTGATGAAGTCAGCAACGTGATGGGCGAACTGATGAACCAGGTGGTGGGCGACTTCACCGGCAAGATCCGCCGCGAACTGCAAACCCACATCACCCAGAACCAGCCCAAGATGCTGGTGCTGAACAAGCAGGTGATGCTGAGCGTGGACGCCAACCTCGACAACCCCGAGGCCCGCCGAGTGACCTTCTATACCGGCAACAACAACATCTTCTACCTGGAACTGGCCATCGACCGGACCGAGTTCATCAAGCTCTACGACTTCGAGCCCCAGGAAACCCCCGACCCCGACGCGCTGATGGCCCAGGCCCACCAGCCCGCGCCCGCTGCTGCAGCACCTGCCGCAGCGACGGACAGTGACACCGACGACCTGCTCAAGTCTCTGGGCATGTAAGGACAGCGGCGACAGCACCTGCCGCACACCTGCAGGCTGCCACACGCGGCCCAACGATCATGGCACCGGAAACCCCGGTGCTTTTTTCTTGCCTTGACTTCCATATTTCAATTATCATTGAATTATGGAAACCAATGATGTTGTCAAAGCCATGGCGGCGCTGGCCCAGGCCTCGCGCCTGGAGATTTTTCGCGCCCTGGTCGTGGCCGGCACCGAGGGCATGACGCCCTCGGCCCTGAGTGATGCACTGGGTGTGGCGGCCAACACCCTCTCGTTCCACCTGAAGGAACTGACCAACGCCGGCCTGGTGGCGCAAGAGCGCGCTGGCCGCCACCTGATCTACCGCGCCCAGTTCAAGCGCATGAACGCGCTGATGGGCTACCTCACCGAAAACTGCTGCCAGGGCCAGGCCTGCCTGCCCGCGCAGACCACCAGCTGCGCCTGCTGAGCGCAGCCCCCCTTTTCACCCCAGGAGACCCCATGAAGCGCTTTCACGTTCACCTGCACGTCAACGATCTAGCGGCCAACATTGCCTTCTATTCGCGCCTGTTTGGCGCTGCCCCCACCCGCGTGGAGGCCGACTACGCCAAATGGATGCTCGAAGACCCACGCGTGAACTTCGCCATCTCCACACGCGGTGCGCAAGCAGGGCTGGACCACCTGGGCTTTCAGGTGGATGACGCGGCCGAACTGGCGGCGCTGAAGGAACGCGCCATGGCCGCCGACATGGCTTTGCTGGACGAGGGCGCCACCACCTGTTGCTACGCCCGCAGCGAAAAGCACTGGATCACCGACCCCCAGGGCGTGGCGTGGGAGCACTTTCACACGCTCGAAAACATTCCTGTGTTCAATGAAGCGGCAGCGGTGCCGCAAGGCGCCTGCTGCACCCCCAAAGCAACCGCTTCACCCCAGGCCACCACACAGGCCGCGTGCTGCGGCCCGTCCAAATCATCTTCTTCCCAGTGCTGCTGACCTGAGGCCCCGAATGACCGAATCCACCACCCCTCTGAACGTTCTCTTCCTGTGCACCCACAACTCGGCACGCAGCATCCTGGCCGAAGCACTGCTCAACGCCATGGGCGAAGGGCGCTTCAAGGCCTATTCCGCCGGCAGCAGCCCGCGTGATAACCAGCAGCCCAATCCGCTGGGCCTGCAGGTGCTGCAAAAAGCCGGCATCTCCACAGAAGGGCTGCGCAGCAAAAGCTGGGACGAGTTTGCCACCCCCGGCGCGCCCCACATGGACCTCATCATCACCGTGTGCGACAACGCCGCAGGCGAGGTCTGCCCCTTCTGGCCTGGCCACCCGGCCACCGCCCACTGGGGGTATGCCGACCCCTCCGAAGGCGATGGCAGCGACGAAGAAAAGCTCGAAGCCTTCCGCAAGACCCTGCACGCCATCCAGCGCCGCCTGTCGCTGCTGATCAGCCTGCCCGACGAAAAGCTGCACCACGCCATGCTGCAAAGCAGCGCGCGCGACCTGGCCAGCCACTGATCCTCCCCCACCCTCTGCTCCGTTTCCCCATGTCCACCCTCACGCCCACCTCCTGCCCACCCGCCGCGCCCCCCACCCAGGGCATGAGCATGTTCGAGCGCTATCTCACCGTCTGGGTGTTCCTGTGCATCGTGGTGGGCATTGCGCTGGGGCAGTTGTGGCCCGGCGCGTTCCAGGCCATTGGGCGCATGGAAGTCGCCCAGGTCAACCTGCCCGTGGGCGTGCTGATCTGGGTGATGGTCATCCCCATGCTGATGAAGGTGGACTTTGCCGCGCTGGGCGAAGTGCGCCAGCACATGCGGGGCATTGGCGTCACGCTGGTGGTGAACTGGCTGGTCAAGCCGTTTTCGATGGCGTTTCTGGGCTGGCTGTTCATTCGCCAGTGGTTCGCCCCGTGGCTGCCCGCAGACCAGATCGACAGCTACATTGCCGGGCTCATCCTGCTGGCCGCCGCGCCGTGCACGGCCATGGTGTTTGTGTGGAGCCGCCTGACCGGGGGCGACCCGCTGTTCACCCTGTCGCAAGTGGCGCTGAACGACAGCATCATGGTGCTGGCCTTCGCACCGCTGGTGGCGTTCTTGCTGGGGGTGTCGGCCATCACCGTGCCGTGGGACACACTGCTTACCTCGGTGGTGCTGTACATCGTGATCCCCGTGGCCATTGCCCAAGCGCTGCGCCGTGTCCTTCTGGCACGCGGCGCACCGGCGCTTGATGCAGCATTGGCACGCATTGGCCCCTGGTCCATCGGCGCGCTGCTGGCCACACTGGTGCTGCTGTTCGCCTTCCAGGGTCAGGCCATCCTCAACCAGCCGCTGGTCATCGCCTTGCTGGCCGTGCCCATCCTCATCCAGGTGTTCTTCAACGCGGGGCTGGCGTACTGGCTCAACCGCGCAGTGGGTGAAAAGCACAGCGTGGCCTGCCCCTCGGCGCTGATTGGTGCGTCCAATTTCTTTGAACTGGCCGTGGCCGCCGCCATCAGCCTGTTCGGCTTTCACTCTGGCGCAGCGCTGGCCACGGTGGTGGGGGTGCTGATCGAGGTACCGGTGATGCTGCTGGTGGTGCACATCGTCAACCGCAGCAAGGGCTGGTACGAGCGCACTGCGTAAAAGGGGCAGCGCCTGGCAGGGTGAGGCGAGTGCCAGCGCACTCCGCTCACCAGTTCAAAAATGATAGCTGCTAGCGCTTACCCAATAAGCGCTGGAGTCACTTTTGCCTGATTAGCGACATATCTCAGACTGAGCAGAACCAACGCCAGCTAGAGGACTCCAAAGGACATGCCGAGCCTGGGCTGCGAAAAGCTGCAGCCCGAGCGTTTGCTGCCCCCCCCCGGCTCCATCCCCGTGGTGGACGAGCGCAGCAGCACCCAGGGGCTGGATGTGGTGTGCCTGCAGGACGAGGCCCATGTGGGCTTCATGTCGATGGTGGAGTCCATCATGCGCCAGGCGGAAACCCACCTGCAGCGCCTGAATGCGCGCCGCCGCGAGACCGTGCCTGCCAGCGAACTGGTGGTGGGCGTGCAGTGCGGGGGCAGCGATGCGTTCTCGGGCGTCACCGCCAACCCGGCCGTGGGCTTTTGCACCGACTTGCTGGTGCGCGCTGGTGCCAGCGTGATGTTCTCGGAAACCACCGAAGTGCGCGACGGCATTGCGCAGCTCACGGCCCGCGCCGCCCCCCCTGAGCTGGCCGAGGCCATGGTGCGCGAGATGGCCTGGTACGACGCCTACCTGCAGCGCGGCAGCGTGGACCGCAGTGCCAACACCACGCCGGGCAACAAGAAGGGCGGGCTGTCCAACATCGTCGAAAAGGCCATGGGCTCGATCGTCAAGTCCGGCTCCGCCCCCATCTCCGGTGTGCTGTCGCCGGGCGAGAAGCTCCAAACCCGGGGCCTGACCTACGCGGCCACGCCTGCCAGCGACTTCATCTGCGGCACCCTGCAACTGGCTGCGGGCATGAACCTGCATGTGTTCACCACGGGCCGCGGCACGCCTTACGGGCTGGCAGAATGCCCGGTCATCAAGGTGGCTACCCGCACCGATCTGGCCCGCCGCTGGCACGACCTGATGGACGTGAACGCAGGCACCATTGCCGAAGGCCAGGCCACCATTGAAGAGGTGGGCTGGCAGCTCTTTCACCTGATGCTGGACGTGGCCAGCGGCCGCAAGAAGACCTGGGCTGAACACTGGAAGCTGCACAACGCCTTGGTGCTGTTCAACCCGGCCCCGGTGACCTGAGCCGCGGGAGGCCTCTTTCACGCAGTAGCCTTGGAGGGAGGTGCCTAGCAAAGCCAGCACCGCTCTTTTTTTAACAATTCGGCTTGATATTGATCAACTTTCGTTGTTGGGGGTACTCGTACAGTCAACGCTTCATTGCTTCTGTGCGCCACCATGTCCATCGAACTCTATCGCGACAAGAATCATGCCTGCATCATGTTCACCGACCTCATCGAGGAGGATGGGCAGGCGGTGCAGGCCAACCAGTTCCTGATCGTGGACGATGACACCGGGGCCATCATCGACCCGGGCGGCAACCTGGCGTTCAACGAGCTGTTCATGGGAATGACGACGCATTTCCCGCCCCACAAGCTGTCGTACCTGATCGCCTCCCACGCAGACCCGGACATCATTGCCTCGCTGGATCGGTGGCTCACCAGCACCAAGGCATCGCTGGTCATCTCCCGCGTGTGGGAGCGCTTTGCGCCGCACTTCACCAAGGTGGGCAAGACAGAAAACCGCGTCATCGGCGTGCCCGACAGCGGTGGTCACCTGCCCCTGGGGCGGCATGAATTGGTGCTGTTGCCAGCCCACTTCATGCACTCGGAAGGCAACTTCCATTTCTACGACCCGGTCAGCAAGATCCTGTTCACGGGTGACCTGGGCGTGTCGATGATGTCCGGCGCAGAGGCAAGCCGCCCCGTCACTGACCTGCAGGCCCACATTCCCCTCATGGAAGGCTTCCACCGCCGCTACATGGTGTCCAACAAGATCCTGCGGTTGTGGGTGAACATGGCCCGGCAACTGGACATTTCCATGATCGTGCCGCAGCACGGCGCCCCCATCATGGGCAAGCCAGCCATCCAGGATTTCTTTGCGTGGATCGAAAACCTCAAATGCGGCATCGACCTGTTTGATGACCGTGCCTACCAGGTGCCCACAGCGCACATCGACCCCGTGACGCGCCAGATGCGTCCCGCCTTGCGGCAGGTGGGTTGACACTCTGAGCAGGGCTGCCGGCGGGCGGGCCCTGCTTTCTGGCAACAAGCCGCACGACAAACGAGTTTTGGAGCCTCCCCTCGAACAAGGGCTCTCACCGCCTCGCTAAGGACTTGGCCGACAGACCACCGCCGGTGGTCAGCCGTTGGCAGAGACTCAGCCCTGCTTCTTCAAGCGCATCTCTGCCGCCTGCGCATGGGCCTGCAGGCCCTCGCCGTAGGCCAGCTCGGCAGCGATTTTCCCAAGCACCTGGGCACCCGCTTCGCTCACCTCAATGAGGCTGCTGCGTTTCTGGAAGTCGTACACGCCCAGCGGCGAGGAGAAGCGCGCGGTGCCGCTGGTGGGCAGCACATGGTTGGGGCCTGCGCAGTAGTCGCCTAGGCTTTCGGAGGTGTACGCCCCCAGGAAGATCGCGCCCGCGTGGCGCAGCAGTGGCTCCCAGCGGTGCGGGTCGTTGCTGCTGACTTCCAAGTGCTCTGGAGCGATGCGATTGCTGATCGCGCAGGCTTCTTCCATGTCCTTCGTCAAAATCAGCGCACCCCGGCCGGTAAGGCTCTTGGCGATGATTTCGGCGCGCGGCATGGTGTGCAGCAGGCGGTCGATTTCGCGCTGTACGGCGTCGAGATAGGCGGCGTCGGGGCACAGCAGGATGGACTGGGCCAGCTCGTCGTGCTCGGCCTGGCTGAACAGGTCCATCGCCACCCAGTCGGGCGGCGTGGTGCCGTCGGCCAGCACCAGAATTTCGCTGGGGCCCGCAATCATGTCGATGCCCACGGTGCCGAACACGCGCTTCTTGGCGCTGGCCACGTAGGCGTTGCCAGGGCCGGTGATCTTGTCCACCTTGGGCACGGTTTCGGTGCCGTAGGCCAGCGCGGCGACGGCCTGCGCACCGCCGATGGTGAAGGCGCGGGTCACACCGGCCACGTAGGCGGCTGCCAGCACCAGCGCATTCTTCTCGCCCTTGGGGGTGGGCACCACCATGATGATTTCTTCGACCCCCGCCACATGGGCCGGGATGGCGTTCATCAACACGCTGGAGGGGTACGCCGCCTTGCCGCCAGGCACATAGATGCCAACACGGTCCAGGGGAGTGACCTTCTGGCCCAGCAAGGTGCCATCTTCGTCGCGGTAGCTCCAGCTCTCGCCGGAGGCCTTCTTTTGAGCCACGTGGTAACTGCGCACCCGCGCTGCGGCCGCTTGCAATGCGTCACGCTGCACCGCGGGGATGGCGTCGAAGGCCTCCTTGAGTTCTGCCTGGGTCAGCTCCAGCGCTGCCATGGTGGGCGCGGTAAGGCCGTCGAAGCGGGCGGTGTACTCCAGCACCGCCGCGTCGCCGCGCTTTTGCACAGCGGCCAGGATGTCGGCCACGCGCTGCTCGATGGCCGCGTCGGTGTCGGCAGACCAATGCAGGCGGGCTGCAAAATCAGCCTCAAAAGTGGCTGCAGCGGTGGACAGACGAGCGGGAGCAGCTACCAATTTCATAGTGCGTTGCAGTTCAGGTTTCAGTTTTGCTCTGCCGGAATGGCCGAGGCAAAGGCATTGATGATGCGGCGCAGCGGTTCACGCTTGAGCTTGAGCGCCGCCTGGTTAACCACCAGGAACGAGCTGATGTCCATGATGCGCTCCACTTCCACCAGGTGGTTGGCCTTGAGCGTGTTGCCGGTGGAGACCAGATCGACGATGGCGTCGGCCAGGCCGGTGAGCGGGGCCAGCTCCATGCTGCCGTAGAGCTTGACCATGTCCACGTGCACGCCCTTGGTCGCAAAGAATTCGCGGGCGATGGAGGTGTACTTGGTGGCCACCTTCAGGCGCGAGCCCTGCTTGACGGCGCGCTCGTAATCAAAGTCCTGGCGCACGGCCACGCTCACGCGGCACTTGGCGATGCGCAGATCCAGCGGCTGGTACAGGCCCTGGCTGCCATGCTCGATCAGGGTGTCCTTGCCCGTCACGCCCAAATCCGCGCCGCCGTATTCCACATAGGTGGGCACATCGGACGCACGCACCAGCACCACGCGCACATCGGGCTGGTTGGTGGGCAGGATGAGCTTGCGCGACTTTTCGGGGTCTTCCAGCACCTCGATGCCCGCAGCAGCCAGCAGCGGCAGGGTTTCTTCAAAGATGCGGCCCTTGGAAAGCGCCAGGGTGATCATGTTGGTGCTCATGCTTTTACTCGCTCGATGTCGGCACCGATGCCGCGCAGTTTGGCTTCCATGCAGTCGTAGCCACGGTCCAGGTGGTAGATGCGGTCGACCATGGTTTCGCCATCGGCCACCAGGCCGGCGATGACGAGGCTGGCCGAGGCGCGCAGGTCGGTCGCCATCACGGTGGCGCCCGACAGGCGTGGCACGCCTTCAATGACCGCCACCTTGCCGTCCACCTGGATTTTGGCGCCCAGGCGAACCAGCTCGTTGACGTGCATGAAGCGGTTTTCAAAAATCGTTTCTGTCACCGTGGCCGTGCCCTGGGCGATGCAGTTGAGCGCCATGAACTGGGCCTGCATGTCGGTAGGGAAACCGGGGTATTCGGTGGTGCGAAAGCCCTGGGCTTTGAGCGTGGCGCCGCCAGTGCTTTGCACGCGAATGCCGCCGTCCACCGCCTGTACGGTGGCGCCCGCTTCGCGCAGCTTTTCGATGACGGCATCAAGGTGGTCGGCACGGCCATGGCGCAGCACCACATCGCCACCCGTGGCGGCCACGGCGCACAGGAAGGTGCCCGCTTCAATGCGGTCAGCCACCACGCGGTGGGTGCAGCCGTGCAGCTTCTCGACGCCCTGGATGCGGATCCGGCTGGTGCCGTGGCCTTCGATCTTCGCGCCCATGGCGATCAGCATCTCGGCCAGATCCGAAATTTCAGGCTCTTGCGCGGCGTTTTCGAGCACCGTCTCGCCCTCGGCCAACGCAGCGGCCATCATGAAATTTTCGGTACCCGTCACGGTGACCATGTCGGTGGTGATGCGGGCGCCCTTCAGGCGCTTCCACCCTGCGGGCAGCTTGGCGATCATGTAGCCGTGCTCGACCACGATCTCGGCCCCCATGGCGGCCATGCCTTTGATGTGCTGGTCCACCGGGCGCGAGCCAATCGCGCAGCCGCCGGGCAGCGACACCGTGGCCTCCCCGAAGCGGGCCAGCAGCGGGCCCAGCGCCAGCACCGAGGCGCGCATGGTTTTGACCAGCTCGTAGGGAGCTTCGGGCGAGTTCAAGGCGCTGGCGTCAATGCGCACCGTGCCGTCGTCAGCCCGCTCGGCCGTCACACCCATGTTGCGGATGAGCTTGAGCATGGTGCTCACGTCCTGCAATTGGGGCACGTTGAGCAGGGTCACGGGCTCGGCCGTGAGCAGTGCGGCGCACAACTCCGGCAAGGCGGCATTTTTGGCACCAGACACCAGCACCTCGCCTTGCAAGGTACGGCCGCCGCGGATCAGGAGTTTGTCCATCTCAAAAAACCAGAATATGAATCAAAAGTGCCTCCAGCGCTTTCCTATCAAGCGCCAGCAGCTATCAATACAGTAGCAAGCCGAATCAGGCCTGCTGGGTGGCCCACTCGGCGGGCGTGAAGGTCTTCATCGACAACGCATGCACTTCATCGGTCTGCATGCGGTTGCCCAGGGTGGCGTACACGCGGCGCTGGCGCTGCAGGGTGCGCTGGCCCTCGAACTCGGCCGAAACGATGGTGGCGTACCAGTGGCGGCCGTCGCCCTCCAGGGTGATGTGGTCGCAGGCCAGGCCAGCGCTGATGATGTCTTTGAGTTGGTCTGCAGTCATTTCAGTTTCTGATTTTGTAGCCAGTGCGCAGCAGGTGCACGGCCAGTGCGCTTACCGCAAGCCAGGCCAGGCCGACGATGCCCAGGCTGACCCAGGGCGACACATCGCTTTGGCCAAAGAAGCCGTAGCGGAAGCCGTCGATCATGTAGAAAAACGGGTTGAGGTGGCTCACGGTCTGCCAGAACGGCGGCAGCGACTGAATGGAGTAGAACACGCCCGATAGGAAGGTCATGGGCACGATGATGAAGTTCTGGAACGCGGCCATCTGGTCGAACTTGTCGGCCCACAGCCCCGCAATCAAGCCCAGCGTGGCCAGCAGCGCAGCGCCCAGCAGGGCAAACAGCAGGATCCACAGCGGCGCCGCAAACTCCGGCCGTGCAAACGCCAGCGTGACGATGAACACGCCCAGGCCCACCACCAGACCACGCACCACCGACGAGCCCACATAGGCCACGAACCACGCCCAGTGCGACAGCGGCGTGAGCAGCACAAACACCAGGCTGCCCATGATCTTGCTCTGGATGATGCTGGACGAGCTGTTGGCAAACGCGTTTTGCAGCACGCTCATCATCACAAGGCCTGGCACCAGAAACGCGGTGTAGCTGATGCGGTCGTAGACCTTCACATGGTCTTCGAGCACATGGCCGAAGATCAGCAGGTACAGCACGGCGGTGAGCACCGGCGCGGCCACGGTCTGGAAGCTGACCTTCCAGAAGCGCAGCACTTCTTTATAAAAAAGCGTCTGCCAACCCGTCATAGAGCCACCTCGGACAAAGGAATGTTGGACGCCGAGGTACCCGACATCACCTGCAAGAACACATCTTCCAGGTCGGGCCGGCGGATCTCCATGTCCTGCACATCCACGCCAGCGACGCGCAGCGTAGCCAGGCCGTTTTCAATTTCCGCCCCGCCCTGCGCCGGCACCTGCCCGATGCGCCCCGTGACCCGCGCGATGGATGCCAGCGCCGCAGGCAGCACCGCGTCGGTCTTGAACTGCAGCACGCTGCCAGAAGCGGCCTTGAGCAGCTCGGACGTGCGGTTCAGCGCCACCACCTGCCCGGCCTTGAGCATGGCGATGCGGCCGCACAGCGCCTCGGCCTCTTCCAGGTAATGGGTGGTGAGCAGCACCGTGTGCCCTTCCTTGTTCAGGCGGGCGATGAAGTGCCACAGCGTCTGGCGCAGCTCTACGTCCACACCGGCGGTGGGCTCGTCCAGCACGATGATGGGCGGCTTGTGCACCAGCGCCTGGGCGACCAGCACGCGGCGCTTCATGCCGCCCGAAAGCTGGCGCATGTTGGCGTTGGCCTTGTCGGCCAGGCCCAGGTTTTCGAGCAGCTCGTCAATCCAGGCATCGTTGTTCTTCACACCGAAATAGCCGGACTGGAAGCGCAGCGCCTCGCGCACGTTGAAAAAGGGGTCGAACACCAGCTCCTGCGGCACGATGCCCAGCTTGCGGCGGGCATCGGCATAGTTGGCTTGCACATCGCTGCCCTGCACCAGCACACGGCCACTGGTGGCGCGGCCCAGGCCCGCCAGGATGCTGATGAGGGTGGTTTTGCCGGCGCCATTGGGCCCGAGGAGCCCAAAAAATTCGCCCTGTTCAATGTCCAGGCTGACTTGGTTCAGCGCCTGGAAAGGGCCTTTGGGCGTGGCAAAGGTCTTGGAGATGGCTTGGAATGAGACTGCGGGCATGAAGCCCTCGATTTTACGGGCTGGGGGCGGTCTGCGCTCGTCCGCACCCATCAGGCCGCGTCGTTGAGCAGGCCATCCACCCCATACAGCCCCGCCATCCCCTGCAGCGCCTGTGGCAGGCCCTGTACGGCAAAGCGCAGCCCGGCGGCCAGCGCTTCGCGCCGAAACTCCAGCAGCACGGCCAGGGCCGAGGTGTCAAACACGCGCAGCGGGGCGGCGTCTACCACTAGGGCGCTGCCAGGCGCAGCGCCCCCCACCGACTGCAGCAACTGCGCCAAACAGGCCGTGGCCTGGCGGTGGGTCAGCTCGGAGGGCAAACGCAGTGCAGCGGCGGCAGAGGTCGTCATGGCGTGTGGAATGAAAAGAAGCTGCGCGCCAACGGTCAGCCTTTGGCGGCGTTCGACTTGTTGCGGGCCACCAGCGTGTCGATCAGGCCATCAATGCCCTTGGCGTTAATTTCCTGCGCGAACTGGCTGCGGTAGGTTTCTACCAGCCAAACGCCCAGCACATTGAGGTTGTAAATCTTCCAGCCCGCGCCCTCGCCCGGCGTCTTTTCCAGGCGGTAGTCGAGCTGAATGGGGTCCCCCTTGCCCACGATTTCGGTGCGCACGAGCACGTCCTTGTCTTCGGCGGCTGCGCGCAGCGGCTTCACAACGATGCTCTGGTCCGTGACCTGGCTGAGCGCGCCCGCGTAAGTGCGCACCAGCAGTGTCTTGAACTCGTCCTGCAGGCGCGCCTGCTGCTCCGGCGTAGCCTTGCGCCAGCCCGGCCCGACGGACGCTGCCGTCATGCGGCGGAAGTTCACGTGGGGCATGATGGTCTTGTCCACCAGCGCCATGATGCGGTCCACGTCGCCGGCCTTGATGGATTTGTCTTTGCGCAGCGTCTCCAGCACATCGACCGAGAGGCGCTTGACGAGGGCATCCGGCGCCTCGTCGGCCGCCAGCGCGGCCTGGGGCACGGCCACCCACGTGGCCACCGCCATCGCGGCGGCGGCATGGATCAGGGTACGGCGGTTCATCATGGTGAGGCTCCTTGCGTGCAGCGCGACGCCGTGCGCTGCCATGTCTGGTTTCGTTGGGTAGATTGTGGAGGGCGCCCCGCGCTGCACATGCGTCGCCACCGTGCAGGGATGCAAGCAACTGCAACCGCGCCTGTCAGCCAGGGGCCCGAGTGCTTGTCAGGCCGGCCTTTGCGGGTTTTCAGTACTCGTCGTCAGGCAGCTTGCCCCCGTTTTCCTCATAGGCGCCCTCGTCGCGTGCGCCTGACACGCCACTACGCACCTTGAGGTACACGTCGCGCGTGAAGCTGTAGGGGTCCAGGGCCGCCGTATCCAGCACCGAGCCCGCGCGCAGCAAGCTAGCGCGCTTATCGACAAGGCGCAGGCCGTACAGGGAATTGCGGACCTCCACCGGGTCGAGCTGGCCCAGCGGGTTGCCCCAACTGTCTACCGGCAAAGCGGCCGTGTCGCGCACGGTGGACGGCCCCAGCAGCGGCAGCACGAGATACGGCCCCGTGGGCACGCCCCAGCGGCCCAGCGTCAGGCCAAAGTCCTGCTTGTGCCGCTCGATGCCTGCCTCGCTGGCAATGTCCAGTACGCCGCCCAGCCCGAAGAAGGTGTTGGTGGTGAAGCGCACGAGGCTCTCGTAAGCCTCCAGCCCGCGGAACTGCAGCAGGTTGTTGACGAACGACCAGGCATCGCCCAGGTTGCCAAAGAAGTTGCTCACGCCCGTACGCACCGGCTGCGGCGTCACGTCGCGGTAAACGGTGGCGACGGGTTTGATTACCGCCTTGTCCACACTGTCGTTGAACGAATGCACGCCGCGGTTGAAGGGTTCGAACGGATCTGCGGGGTTGGCGTTGGGGCCCGTGGCGCAGCCGCTCATGAGGGCCGCGCCGAGCAACAGCGCCGCCCAGCGGGCAGTCCAGCCCGTGAAGCGAGGTTGATTTGTCATTTCTTGGTACCTCCATTGGACGAAGCACCTTCTTCGGCCTTGCCATACAGGAACTGGCCGATCAGGTTTTCCAGCACCACGGCCGACTGCGTTGCCGTGATCGTATCCCCGGCCGTCAGGTTTTTCTCGTCGGCGCCCGCTTCAATGCCGATGTACTGCTCGCCCAGCAAACCGCTGGTCAAAATCTTCAGCGAGCTGTCTTTGGGGAAAGCGTAGCGATCATCCATGGACAAGGTCACGCGCGCCTGAAAGGTCTTGTCATCAAACGTGATGGATTCCACACGCCCGACCACCACACCCGCGCTGCGCACAGCCGCCTGCGGCTTGAGGCCGCCAATGTTGTCAAACCGCGCACTGATGCGGTAACCCTTTTGAAAATTGAAACTGAGCAGGTTGGCCGACTGCAGCGCCAGGAACACTAGCGCCACCGCACCCAGCATCACAAACAACCCGACCCACACATCATTTTTGGAGCGTTGCACGCTGATCCTTCCACCACCGGGCGAGCCGGCATCAAATACTGAACATCAAGGCCGTGAGGACGAAGTCCAACGCCAGCACGGCCAACGAGGCAATGACCACGGTGCGCGTGGTGGCACGGGAAACCCCCTCGGGCGTAGGGCGGGCCTCAAAACCCTGCAAAAGCGCAATGAACGTCACGGTGAAGCCAAACACCAGGCTTTTGAGCACGCCATTGCCCACGTCTTTCCACACATCCACCCCGCCCTGCATCTGGCTCCAGAAGGCGCCGGGGTCGATGCCGATCATCAGCACGCCCACCACCCAGCCGCCAATCACGCCCACGGCGCTGAACACGGCAGCCAGCAGGGGCATGGTGATGACACCGGCCCAAAACCGGGGGGCGAGGATGCGGCGCACCGGATCCACGGCCATCATTTCCATGGCGCTGAGCTGCTCACCCGCACGCATGAGGCCGATCTCGGCCGTCAGCGAAGTACCTGCACGCCCCGCGAACAACAGAGCCGTGACCACCGGGCCCAGCTCGCGCACCAGCGACAGCGCCACCAAAAGGCCCAGCGCTTCCGAAGATCCGTAGCGCTGCAGCGTGTAATACCCCTGCAGGCCCAGCACAAAACCGACAAAGAGCCCCGACACCGCAATGATGGCCAGGGAGTAGTTGCCCAGAAAGTGCACCTGATCGCGCACCAGCCCTGGCCGCGCAAACGCAGCGCCCACCAACTGCATCAGGCGAGCAAACAGCCGGGCGCCACGGCCAATGTCGGCCAGTTTCGACCGCACGGCAAAACCGAGGTTGGCGGGATGGAACCAGTTCATGGCCGTGCCCCTGCGGTAGGGCCAAAGTCCTGGGCGGCATCAGGCCCTGGGTAGTGGAAGGGCACGGGCCCCACGGGCAGCGCATTCACGAACTGGTGCACCAGCGGGTCGGTGCTGGCCATCACCTCCGCAGGGGTGCCCTGCGCCGCTACCACACCCGGCCCCAGAACGATGACGTGGTCCGCCAGATGGAAGGTTGCCGTGAGGTCGTGCGACACCAGCACGCTGGTCAGGCCCATGGCGTCGTTGAGCTGGCGGATGAGCTGGGCCGTGGTGCCCAGCGAGATAGGGTCCAGGCCCGCAAAGGGCTCGTCGTACATGATGAGTTCGGGGTCGAGCGCAATGGCCCGGGCCAGGGCCACACGCCGGGCCATGCCGCCGGATATCTGGCTGGGCAGCAAATCCCGCGCCCCGCGCAAGCCCACGGCGTTCAGCTTCATCAGCACCACATCGCGGATCAGGGCTTCAGACAAGTCCGTGTGCTCGCGCAGCGGAAAGGCCACGTTCTCAAACACGCTCAGGTCGGTGAACAACGCTCCGAACTGGAACAGCATGCCCATGCGACGGCGCGCTGCGAACAGGCCGGCCGCATCGAGCAGGCCCACGTCCTGCCCGTCAAACAGGACCTGGCCCCGCTGTGCGCGTTGCTGCCCGCCAATCAACCGCAAGACCGTGGTTTTGCCCCCGCCCGAGGCGCCCATGAGCGCCGTGACCTTGCCGCGCGGCACTTGCAGCGACACGTCGCGCAGGATCACCCGCTCCCCATAGGAGAAGGTGACATTGCGCAAGTCAACGAGGGCGGAAGTGTCTGGCATTCAAAAGTGCAGGGACAAAGCAAACGAAAAGGAACGGGCAAACCCCGATTGTCGCGGCGCAGCATTCACCGCAGAAGGCGCTATGGTAATCCATGCACCTATACATACATTCACATTTGTTTGTTTCTGAAACGTGAATGCTGTGTTCGCAATGTCGGAGGCTGCGCGCTAGTGAGTAACAGCGCTCCCATCCGGAGCGTCGGGGCAACCCACGCGCGTCACATCAGAGGCCTGCTACAGCATATGGTTCAAAAAAGCCCGGCTGCGCTCGTGGCCCGGGCTACCAAAAAACTCGGCAGCAGGCCGCGTTTCCAGCAGCTCGCCCTGGTCCATGAACGCCACGGTGTGCGCCACCTCGCGCGCAAAGCCCATTTCGTGCGTCACCACCAGCATGGTCATGCGCTCCTGGGCCAGGGCGCGCATGGTGCGCAGCACCTCGCCCGTCAGTTCGGGGTCGAGCGCCGAGGTGGGCTCGTCAAACAGCATGATGTCGGGCTCCATGGCCAGTGCCCGGGCGATGGCCACACGCTGTTTTTGCCCACCCGACAGGCGCGCGGGGTAGTTGTCACGCTTGGCACGCAGGCCCACTTTGTCCAGCAGCACTTCGGCGCGGGCAATGGCCTCGTCGCGGGCCATACCGCGCACCACCAGGGGCGCTTCGATCAGGTTTTCCAGCACGGTGAGGTGCGGAAACAGGTTGAAGTGCTGGAACACCATACCGGTCTTGCGGCAGATGCGGCGCACCTCGGCATCGCTGACGTACGTGCAGTTCCCCGCAGCATCCGTCTGCGCCAAGGCCTCGCCTTCGATGGCGATGAAGCCCCGGTCGATGGTCTCCAGATGGTTCAGGCAGCGCAGGAAGGTGCTCTTGCCCGAGCCCGAAGGCCCGATCAGCGCCACCACTTCGCCCTGCCCCACCGTGAGCGAGACATTGCGCAGCACGGGCACACGCCCAAAGGCTTTATGAATGCCGCGGGCTTCGATCATGGGCTGACTGGCGGCAGCGGCGCCTGCGCGCTCATTCGTCGTGCTTGGCATAACGTTTCTCCAGACGCTGGAAGCCCCAGGTGAGCACCAGGGTCATCACAAGATAGAAAGCCGCCGCCACGATGAAAGGCGTGGTGGTGAAGTCACGCTGCACGATGCCGCGCGCTGCACGCAGCAGGTCGTTGAGGGCCAGCACGTAGATGAGAGACGTGTCCTTGACCAGGGTGATGGTCTCGTTGCTCATGGGCGGCAAGATACGGCGCACCATCTGCGGCAGCACGATGCGGCGCATGGTCTGGCCGTAGCTCATGCCCAGCACCTTAGCGCCCTCGTATTGACCCCGGTCGATGGACTGGATGCCCGCACGGAAGATTTCAGCAAAGTACGCCGCGTAGTTGAGCGCGAAGGCAACCACGGCAGCAGGAAAATCTGGCAGCCGCACACCGATCACCGGCACGAATGGCAGCGCAAAGTAGATGAACAACATCTGCAGCATGAGCGGCGTGCCACGCATGAGCCAGATGTAGCCATTGACGAAGGCCGACAGAGCCTTCCAGCGCGACACGCGCGCCAACGCCAACACCAGCCCCAGCGGCACCGCCAGCAGCAAGGTGATGACAAAAAGCTTCAGGGTGACGGTAGCGCCTTGCGCCAGCGGCCCCAGAAGTGAGAGAACGTAATCCATGCTGTCGCGACAGTTCCGTGTGTTTTTTGCTCTTGGCCGTTACCACTGGCGCGACCTAAGTCAGCGACCGCCGCGCAAGGGCCGCCCCGCCGCGCTGGCGGTGTCCCCCTTCCGCATCGCGTAGCGATGCCAGAGAAGGGGGAAGGCGCGCAGCGCCTCAGGGGGTTGTCCCTTATTTGATGATGTTCTTACCGAACCACTGTTCGGCAATCTTGGCAGCGGCGCCATCGGCCTTCATGTCGGCCAGAGCCTTGTCGAGCTTGCCCTGCAGCTCGGTGTCGTCCTTGCGCACGCCCACGCCGTAGTCTTCCGTGCCGAAGTGGGCTTCCAGAACCACGTAGTCCTGGGGCTTCTTGGCCACGTAGTAACGGCCCACCACTTCGTCCACCACCACGGCATCCAGGCGGCCGGTGGACAGGTCCATCAGCGCGGTCACATTGTCGCCAAAGGTCTTGAAGTCCTTGAAGCTCTTGAAGACGGCCTCTTCCTTCTTCACGGCGTCCACAGCGCTGCTGCCTTCCTGGGCGCCCACGGTCTTGCCGGCCAGATCGGCCTTGGTCTTGATGGCGGAGCTGGCTGCCACCACGATGATCTGGTGGTTTTCCATGTAGGGTGCGGTGAAGGCAATGTTCTGCTTGCGCTCTTCGGTGATGGTCAGGCCGTTCCACAGCGCGTCCACGCGCTTGCCCGACAGTTCGGCTTCCTTGGCGCTCCAGTCGATGGGCTTGAAGCTCACTTCCAGGCCCAGGCGCTTGGCGGCTTCCTTGGCCATGTCGATGTCAAAACCCACCAGCTCGTTCTTCTCGTCACGGAAACCCATGGGCGGGAAGTTGTCGTCCAGGCCCACAACGATCTTGGTCACGGCCGCTGGCGCGGGCGTGGCGGCTGCAGGCGCGGGGGTTTCGGTCTTGCTGCACCCAGCAAGCAAGGCACCCAGCAAAACGAGGGCAGCGGCAGCGGTCTTCTTCATGGCAAATCGATTCTCAAAACACAAAAATAAAACACGGCACGCAATCGCGGCCGTGGCGCAAAACCCTTGATTGTCCCTTAGAACCAATGGGATGGACGCCCCCACCCTAAACGGCATCGAAAGTGCCACAGTGGA
>NZ_CAXIAK010000002.1:0-104328 GCF_964021665.1 uncultured Acidovorax sp. | reverse complement strand
CCCCACGGGGCTGCAGCCCGCGCTGGTGCTGGGTGCGGCCATGGGGAATCAAAGTATCACTAGCATTCGCTAGAAGAGCCCAAATTCCTTCAAACCCTCACCTCGGCCAGAGCACCCACAGCCGCAGGTTCTGCTTGAGCCGCCCGGCGATGTCTCCGGCCTCCTGGCCCCAGCCCGTGAAGTAGTCAGCCCGCACCGCGCCCAGGATGGCGCTGCCGGTGTCTTGCGCCAGCACCAGGCGGCTCAATTGCACCTGGGGGCCGCTGGAGGCCAGCCACACGGGCGTGCCGTAGGGAATGCTCTGGCGGTCCACCGCGATGGAGCGGCCGGGGGTGAGGGGCACGCCCTGCGCGCCCTTGGGGCCGAAGGCGGCGTCCATGCCAGCCAGAGGTTCTTCCTTGAAGAACACGTAGCGCGGGTTGGTCCACATCAGCTCGTTGGTGCGCTGCGGGTTGGCGGCCAGCCAGGCACGGATGCCGGGCCAGGTGGCGTCGCGGGTGTAGCCCTGGTCCAGCAGCCAGCGGCCAATGCTGCCGTAGGGCTGGTCGTTGGTGCCAGCGTAGGCTACGCGCACCAGGCTGGTGGAGCCGTCGGGCTCCATCACGCGCAGGCGGCCCGAGCCCTGGATGTGCAGCACCATCGATTCCACCGGGTCGCGCAGCCAGGCAATGGCGCGGCCCTGCAGCGCGGCCTGGGCTTCGGGCAGGGTTTCGATCTGCTGGCGGGTGTACCAGGGCTTGCGCGCGCCAAAGCCCGCTGGCGTCCGGTAAATGGGCACGTTGAAGCCGTTGCCGGGCTGGCGGGCGGCGTCCATCAGGGGTTCGTAGTAGGCGGTGAGCAGGCCGTCGGGGTTGCCGTCGGTGGTTTCCACGCGGTAGGGCTGCAAGCGCGCCATCATCCAGGCGCGCTGCTCATCGCCGCTGGCAATGCTGAGCTGCCGCACTTCGCTACACAGCGCGGTGAACGGCGCCACGGGCCGCTCGCAGCTTTTGATCCAGGCGTTCCAGGCCTCGTGCAGCGCGTCTTCGGTAAAGCCGGGCAGTTCGGCCCAGCGCACAGGCGTCCAGCGGCTCTTGGGCTGCGACAGGGGCGGCGGCAGCGGACCCGTGTCGCCGGGCAGCGCCATGGGCGCCGTGGGGCGGGTGGCCGGCAAGTCCCCAGGGGCCGAAGGGGATGGCGCGGGCGGGGTGGAGCAGGCAACGAGCGTTCCTACAATCAGCGCCGTTACGACCAGGCGCAGGAGTGTCAATTTCATGGGGCTGATTTTGCTTGAAGCGCTGCTGGCGCTGGTGGTGCTGATTGCCATTGTGTGGTGGACGATGTTCTCGGGCCGCAAAGGCGGCGAGATGGATCTGCCCGCACAGAACCCGAACCCCGAGGCCCCCGACGATCGCAAACCGCCAACGCCAGGCGGCTGAGGCGCGCCGCGCCGTCTGCGTCAGCACATGCGGCGTTGTCCTACATAGCTTGCCTGCCTGTGCTGATGGCGCACGCGGCCCCTGTGCGAGATCATTGCAGGCAGCGAGGCGTACCGCGCACCCTGTGCCGATGCCACCCTTGCACACCGATATTTCAAGGAGCACACATATGCGCAAACACATTCTTCTGGGCGTCAGCGCCGCTGTCATTCTGGCCACGGGCTGCGCAAGCATGGACGACACGCAGCGCCGCACAGCCACAGGCGCGGGCGTGGGTGCCCTGGCGGGGGCGGTGATCGGCTCGGCCACCGGCGGCAATGCGGGCACGGGTGCCGTGCTGGGCGCAGGTGTGGGGGCCCTGGGCACCTACATCTGGTCGCAAAACATGGAGCGGCAAAAGCGCGAAATGGAACAGGCCACGCGCGGCACGGGCATTGCCGTGTCGCAAACGGCGGACAACCAGTTGATGCTGAACATCCCCAGCGACATCTCGTTTGCCGTGGGCCGCTCTGACATCCAGCCCAACTTTGCGCCGGTGCTGGACCAGTTTGCGATGGGCCTGCGCAACAACCCGTATTCGGACGTGCGCATCGTGGGCCACACCGACAGCACGGGCAGCGACGCGGTGAACAACCCCCTGTCGGTAGACCGCGCCGCCAGCACCCGCAACTATCTGGTGAACCGGGGGGTGGACGGCCGCCGCATTTCCATCGACGGCATGGGCGAGCGCTACCCGATTGCCAGCAACGACACCGCCGAAGGGCGCGCACGCAACCGACGCGTGGAAATTTTTGTGGGTGAGCGCGCCCGCTGAGGCGGTGCTGCGCTCAGGCGTGGTTCAGCGCTGTTTTGAACCAGTGCCCAATCCAGCGCTCAATCCAGCGCTCAATGGCCGGTGCGCAGCAAGTTGGCCAGCTCGACAGCCGACTTGACGTGCATCTTGTCGAACACGCGTGAGCGGTGCACCTCCACCGTGCGCACGCTGATGTCGAGCTGATCGGCAATCAGCTTGTTGGGCAGACCGGCCACCACCAGATCCATCACATCGCGTTCGCGGTCGGTCAGCTCGCGCAGCCGCTCTTGCAGGCTGCTGCGCTCGCGCAACTCGGCCAGCCGCTCGCCCGACTGGGCCAGGGCCTGCTCGATGCGGTCCACCAAGGCATTGTCGGAAAACGGCTTTTCGCAAAAGTCGAAGGCGCCGCGTTTGACGGCATCGACCGCCGTGGGCACATCGGCATGCCCGGTGAGGAAGATGACGGGCATGGTGTGCAAGCTGCCCCGCGCCACCAGCAAGTCAAACAAGGCCAGGCCGCTCATGCCGGGCATGCGCACGTCCAGCAGCAGGCAGCAGGGCTGGCGCTGGGACGGCCGGGTCTGCAGCATGGCTTCAAAGGCCTCGGCACTGTCAAACGATTCGCTGGGCAGGCGGCGCGAACGCAGCAGCCAGGCCAGCGCTTCGCGCACGCCAGCGTCGTCGTCAACGATGTACACAGTCGCGTTGGATACGGGTTCCATGGCAAATATCAGTTGGGAGGGTGTTGCGTTCGTTACGCCCACTCGAACGCCAGCGCAGCCCGCGCCGGGAATGTCATATTTTGACCGGCAGGGTGAAAGTGAATACCGTACCACGCGGCTCGTTTGGCGCGAACCCAAAGTACCCGCCATGCTGCTCCACCACCGTGCGGCACAGGCTCAGCCCCAGGCCCATGCCCTCGGTGCGGGTGGTGAAGAACGGGGTGAACAGCTTTTTGGCCACCTCTTGCGGGATGCCGCTGCCGCCATCCGCCACCGAAAACTCCAGCCACCCGCTGTGCCCTTTGGACGCTGCACGCCGCACGCGGATGTCCAGCACGCGGGGGGTGATGGTGGGGTCGTCCATGGCCTGCATGGCGTTGCGCGCCAGGTTGAGCAGCACCTGCTCCACCATCGTGCGGTCGCACAGCGCGGGGGGCAGGTCGGGCTCGACCGAGGTGCGCACGCTCACGCCCAGCTTGCGGGCCTGCAGGTTCACCAGCGGCCAGATGGCCTCGATGAGCTGCTGGGCGGGCACGGCCTCGCGGGCCTGATCGCGGCGGCGCACAAAATCGTGCACGCTCTTGATGACTCGGCCCGCCCGCTCGGCCTGACGCGCAATCTGGCGCATGGCCATGCGCACGTCTTCCAGGTTCTGGCTTGAGGGCACCGGCTGGTCGCCGGACACCGACTCCAGCAGGTTCAGCGAACCCGTGGCATAGCTGGAGATGGCCGCCAGCGGCTGGTTCAGCTCGTGGCTGAGCAGCGAGGCCATCTCGCCCACCGTGGCCAGGCGGGCGGTGGCCTGCAGGCGCTCTTGCGAAGCGCGCGAAAGCTCTTCCACACGGCGCTGTTCGCTAATGTCCAGAAACGCGCTCATCCAGCCGGTGTGCAGGCCCTGGGCGTTGATGAGTGGGGCCTCGATGATCAGCACCGGAAAGCGCGTTCCATCCTTGCGCATGAATTCGGACTCAAACCCCTCCCGTGGCGGCACGCTTCCGGCAAAGCGGTGGGCCTGGCGCTGGCGGTATTCCTCGACCCGCTCCGGGGGCCAGTACGGGGCCGAGGCGGGGGCGGTGGTGCTGTAGCCCAGCAACTCTTGCGCCGTAAAGCCCACCATTTCGCAGAACGCGGGGTTGACGTAGGTGATGCGGCCTTCCAGGTCGCGCGCGCGCAGGCCGGTGACCAGCGAGTCTTCCATGGCCTTGCGAAACGCCAGCGCATCGCCCAGGTCGCGCTCGGCGCGCAGGCGGCGCCGGTTGTCGCGCACCAGCACGCCCACCACCGTGACCAGCGCGATCGACATGGCCGTGACCAGGGCCGTGAGCACATTCGGGAACACGCTGGGCGCGGTGTGCCAGGTGTCCAGGCGCAACACCAGCGTGGTGCCCGGCAGGTCCAGCAGCTGCTGCGCGGTGAACATGCGCGTACCCCGGCGCGAGGCGCCCAGCACGGCCAGCCGGGTGCCGTCTGGTTCGGTGAAAGAGGCTTCCTGGCTGCGCGTGAGGCTGGCACCCACCATGTCGGCCAGCACCGATTGCAGCGAATAGGTGGCAATCAAAAAGCCCGATGCACGCCCGTTGACGCTCAGGGGCAGGCACAGCTCCATGAGCTCGGAGCCGAGCCCGTCTGAGTGAGGCTGGTAGTAACTGCCGGAATACGCAGGGGCGCTCAGGCGCCGCGCGGTGCTGCACGCCTGATTGGCTTCCGAATGGCTGTTCTCGCGCATGCCCCGGTCCCACATCAGGGCGCGGTAGGGCGTTTGCACATGGGTGCGCAGGCGCATGGCGTTGTCGCGCCATTCAAGGCGCACCAGTTCGCGCTGCAGGCGCAGCAGTTCGGCCGCCTCCACCTCCCACGCCAGCAGGCCGGGGTCAGACGCGTGCAGGGCCTGCAGGCTCTGCAGGTTCCGGTTCAGCGCCACGCGCACATCAGAGACAGCATCGGCCGTATCACGCTCCAGCCGCGTTTGCACCTGGCTGGCTTCGTACCGCCCCGCGAGCCACACCATGGTGACCAGCATGGACACCACCAGAGCGATCAGGGCGGTCCACAGCGACCAGCGCCGCCACGCGCTGCGCCAGCGGCGCCAGATGGCGCGCGAAATGGTGCTCATAAAACGCGGTGGGTGAGTGCCGGCAACTGCTGGCGCACGCTGCGCAGCCGCTCGGGGTCCAGGTCAGCCAGCACCACGCCGGGGCCCTGGCCCTGCTGCGCCAGCACCTGGCCCCAGGGGTCGGCCACCAGGCTCTGGCCCCAGGTGTGGCGGCCGTTTTCGTGCACACCGCCCTGGGCGGGTGCCACCACGTAAGCCAGGTTCTCAATGGCGCGGGCGCGCAGCAGCACTTCCCAATGCGCCTGGCCGGTGACATGGGTGAAGGCGCTGGGCACCAGCAACACATCCGCACCCGCGTGGGCATGGGCGCGGAAAAGCTCGGGAAAGCGAAGGTCGTAGCACACTGACAAGCCCACCCGCCAGCAGTGGCCGTCGCGGGCGGGCAGGTCAAACTGCACCGGAGCGTTGTCGCCCGCTTCGATCACGCGGCCTTCATGAAACTGCTCGCGCCCGTTGTCAAACCAGAAGAGGTGGATCTTGTCGTAGCGGGCCACGCAGCGGCCATCTGGCGCAAACACCAGCGTGGTGTTGCGCACGCGCTGGGGGTCGGTGGTGCGCAGGGGCAGGGTGCCGCCCACAATCCACAGCCCGAGTTCGCCCGCGGTGCGGGCCAGGAAGCTCTGGATGGGGCCCTCGCCCCAGGCCTCCTGGTAGGCGAGCTTGTCGGTATCGCGCAGGCCCATGGCGCAGAAGTACTCGGGCAGCACGGCCAGTTCGGCACCGGCCTGCGCGGCCTCTTCCCGCAGCCCACCGCCGGTGGCCAGGCTCTCTTCGGGCCGGGGGCCAGACACCATCTGGATCGCAGCGACTTTCATCATGAGGGGTCTCCGGTGCGGAGGGTCTCAGGCGTGGCATTTTGCGGCCCAGGCGCGGCGGGGCTGGCCCCCTGAGCCGGTGAAGTGGCCTCGCGGCCGCGGCGCGGCACACGCACTACGCGAGGCTCGGCCCAGCCACCGTCGATGTGGAACTCCTGCGTGGCGGCCTCGATGAGCGGGCCACGCAGGAACACCTGCGCCAGGAAGCTGCCCAGCCCCACCACCGGGTTGATGGCTGTGGCCACCAGCGATGCCGTCATGGCGTTGATTTCGGGCACCACCACCACGCGCAGGTCCTGGGTTTCTTTCTCGATGTCGGCCTTGCCTTCCATCAGCACGGCGGCGTTCACGCCCTTCATCTGCAGGTTGTTGGTGGAGGCCACGCCCTGGTCGATCAGCATGTCGCCGCGCACGAAGTCAAATGCAAACCCTTCGCTAAACACATCCCGGAAATCGAGCGAGAGGCGGCGCGGCAGGGACTGCAGGCTGAGCACGCTCAGCAGCTTGGCCAGGCCCGGATCAGCCTTCAGAAACTGCCCGGATTCGATGTTGAGGTTGACCTGCCCGGCCATGGTGCGAAAGTCAGGACTGAACGGCGCGCCGATCCAGCCCACCTGCCCCTCCATGCGCCCTTTGCCCCGGCGCACCACATTGACCATGCCAAACCGCGCCAGCAGGTCGCCCGAGTCGCGGATGTCGAGCTTGAAGTTGAGCGCCGTGCGCCGCTCGGCGCTGCGCGGCTCGGCCACGCCCCGGGCACGGCTCAGCAAGGCCCAGTTGCCCGTGGCGGTCAGGCTGGCTTCAGGCGTGGTGATGTTGAACTTGCCCAGGCGCCACTCCCGCTGGGCCCCTTCGGCATTACGGTTCTGGGCTTCGATCTCGATGCGACCGAGCTTGCGGCCGCGCAGTTCGAAGTCGTCCACCACCACGTCCACCGCGGGCAGCGAGCCCGGTTGCTCGGCCAGCAGGTGCTCCACCTGCGTGGCTTCGCTCTGCGGCATGCTCAGGCGCGACAGGCGCGCAAACAGGCGGCCATTGCCCATGTCGCCCGCTGCGGGCTGGCGAAACTCCACATAGCCGTTGAGTTCGGAGGCGTCCAGGTTGGCACGCCACAGGTTGCCTTCGCGCAGCCCACCGGCCACCAGGTTGTGCAGGGTGCGGCCTTGGGCCGACAGCTCGGTGGCGCGCAGGGCCACCACGTTGGGCAGGTAGTCCATGGCCGGGGACGGAGCCGGGCCGGGGCCCATCACGGCGGTGGCGCCGGGGCGTGCACCGCCAACAGCCCCACCTGCAGCACTGCCGGACGCGCTGGTGGACCGGGTAAACAGACGCTCCCACGCATCCACATCCACCCGGCCCAGCCGGATGTTGGCGGCCACGCCCTCGGCCACCACCGGCGCAGATTCACCGGCCGGCAGGCCCACGCCCATCGAGCCGCGCAGCACCCGGGGCTGGGCGCCTGCCAAATCGCGCAGGTAGGTGGCCGAGCCGATGCTGCCCAGGTCCAGGGTGACCTGATCGCGCAGCGGCGGCGGCGTGGCCCCGGCGGCAACGGGCACCAGGGATTCGCGCGCCACCATTTGTTCATAGCGCAGGGGTTGCTGGGCGTCGGCCGTCTTGCCCAGGGGCGCGGGCAGGTCCAGTGCCATGCCCTGCAGGGTGGTGTTGACCTGCAGCTCGGGCACCCCCCGGCGGAACGACAGCGCCAGGCTGTAGGGCGCGCTGCCGGTGGCGTTTTGCGCCAGTTGCGACACAAACCCCAGCGAAGGGGTTTGCTGCAGCCCCTGGGCTGTGGCCACGCCCTGCGCGCGCAGCTGGATGGCGGCCTCGGACGGCGGCGCCCCGGCAGGCAGGGCGCGCATGCCGCCTTCCAGCCGCACATCGCCGCCCAGCGCGCGGGCTTGCACACCGCTCAGGGTGAAGCCGGTGTCAGAAAACTGCACCACGCCCCGCGCGCGGCTCAGGGCGGGCGTGTCGGGGGTGATGCGCACCTCGTTGCCCGCCAGCGTCACGCTGCCCTGCACCTTGGATTTGTCAATTTCGCTGATCGGCAGGCTCAGTCGCAGTTGCAGATCGGCATTGCCCGTGCCGCTGGCCTGGGCCAGGGCGTTGCCCGTCATGCGCGCCAGGGGCGAGGTGGCCATGAGGCCCAGCATTTCAGACAGCGGCCCCCGCGCCTCGGCGTTCACCCCCACCACGGTGCGATCCAGGTTGGGAATCTGCGCCTCCACCTTGGTCAGGCGCGTTTGCGGCAAGCCCATGAAGGTGCCTGTCGCCCCCTTTACCTGCATGGACGAGCGCTCAAAGATCAGCTCGCCCGCCAGCTGCGTCAGGGCGGGCCAGCGCAGCGCTTCGTTGGGCTGCAGGCTGGGCGGCACATAGGCATAGGTCACGTCCTTCACCTTCGCGGCGATGCGGAAGTCGCCCCGCTTGGGGTCGTTGAAGGGCATCTCGTGCAGGTCGCCCCGCACCTTGAAATCCACATGGCTGGCCACCCCCGCCACCACCGCCTGCTCGACATAGCGGCGCGACTCGGCCGGAATGCTCAGCGGCAGGTAGCGGTGCACCCTCGTGCCATCGGCCCGGGTGAGCGCACCCGACAAATCCAGCACGCCCGGAAAGCGCGAGCCGTGCGCCACGCGGGCAGGGTCGCTGGTGTGCCACGACACGCGCGCCTGGCCCTGGGCATCGGCATTGGCAAAGTGGATGTCGCTGGCCTGCACCGCAATGCGCTCGCCCTCCAGCTGCCAGCGCACATTGGCGCCAAATTCGTCCAGCGGCAGCACGGGGTCTTCAAACACGCCGGGCAGCACCAGGGCACCGGCCTCGATGGCCAGGGTGGCCTTGCCGCCGGCCTGGTTCAGGTCAAATTCCGCGTTGGCGTTGCGCAAGCCCAGCGTACGGTTCGCCTCTTTCGGGGCGGCCCCGGCCAGCGTCAGACCCTGCACCTGCCCACCCACCTGGTATTGCTGCAGGGCATCGAGCGGCCCTTTCCAGGTGGCCTGGATTTCCTGCACCATGCCCTGGGGCGCATAGGTGGCAATGGCATCGTGGGCGGCGGAAGACAGGGGCAGGCGGCTGGCAATCTGGGCCAGCGCGGCCAGGTCCAGCTTGTCGGCACGGAACTCGCCTTGCGCAGGCGCCTTGCCAGAAGCCTCGGTGTATTGCAGCTTGAGGTTGCCACCCGGCCAGTGCAGGCCATCGTCGGCCACAAATTGCAGCCCCTGGGTGGAAAATTCAAAGCCCCCCTGCAGGCGGCGCCCCCCCAGGCGGCCTTCGATGGAGGGCAACTGCAGCGCCTGCAACCCCGCACCCAGGGTGGCGTGCACGTCGGCCAGCGCCAGGTCGGCCGTGCCGCCCACGATCTGGCCGCGCTGCACATCGGCCCAGGCCCGCAGGGCACCACGGCCGCGCGCCACGTCAATGCCCACATCGGCATGGTGGCGCAGGCGCGAGACATCGACCCGCGAGAAATGGGCAAACAGCTGCCCGTTCCAGTGCTTCCAATTGCTGTCACGCACCCGCAGCAGCGGCGCGCGGAACATGCCCACCAGCGTGAAGCGGTCGCCCCAGGCCTCGGGGGGCGTGGCGTCCACGCGCAGGCTGTGGCGCCAGTTGCCGTTGCGCAGCACCACATCCACCTTCTGCAGCGACAGCTCGGGCGCGCCGCGCATCTCGTCGTTCCAGCGCACGGTGCCCTCGCGGATCACCACCTCGCCTTGTGAAAACAGCCAGTCGGTGGCCGCACTGCTGTCGCCGGTGCCCTGCGAGATGGGCAGGCCGGCCACAAAAATCCGGCCATCAGCAGCGCGGCGAATGTCCAGATCGGGCGAGGCGATATACAGCTGCTCAAAACCCCAGTGCAGCAACGAGCGTGGCGACAGCGACACCACCACACGGGGCAGGCGCAGCGCGGCCCGGTTTTCGCCGTCCAGCAGCGCCACATCCAGCAGCTCGATGGAGGGGATCAACCCCTCGGAACGGGCCGAGATTTCACCGATGCGAACGGCCACCCCTAATGCCCGCGTGGCTTGCGCCTCGATCTGAGGGCGAAACTCGCCGATTCGCGGCACAATCCAGCCATGAAGGGCACCCCAGGCCATGGCCAGCAACAACCACAGGGCCAGCATCAATCCCAAAGACCAACGCGCAAACCCAGCCACGATTTTGAGCAAGCGGGTGGGGCGAGGGGTCGATTCGGTCATGTTGCGCGTGAAGGTGGCCGGAATTATGACCCGCCCCCAGGGGCTCGGTTCCGCAAGGTTTTTGCCAGCGTGTTAGCCCCTGTTACGCCCGTACTGCCACCCCTGACCGGCACTTTGCGCCCGGCCTGCAGGCCTTGTTGCGCCTGACGTGTTCCACCCACAGCCTTCCGCCTTCTTCGATCGCCGCGCCTGCCATGCAGAACATTGCCTCCGCCCTTTCCCCCTGCGCCACCATTGCTCCCAGTGACGGGCAGGCCGAGCATTCGCGCTTTTTCCAGCGGCTGCACCGCCGCTATGGGCAGGACCTGGCCCTGCTGCCGCCGGGCGCTCCCACCCGGGCCACGATGGAAGAGGCCATGGCCGCCCTGCGCGCGCGGGGTGTGGACATGGCCAGCGCCCTGCGCACGGTGCGGCAACTGGTCATGGAACGGCTCATCCGCCTGGACTGCGAAGCGCGTGCGCCCCTGGGCGACATCACCCGCGCCGTGACCGAGCTGGCCGAACTGGCCCTGGACCACGCCTGCCGCCACGCCCGTGAAGAGCTGGACAGCCGCCACGGCGCGCCCCAGGGCCCGCAAGGGCAGCCGGTGCAGTTGTGGATCATCGGCATGGGCAAGCTGGGCGCGCGCGAGCTGAACGTGTCGAGCGACATCGACCTGATCTATGTGTATGAGCACGACGGCGACACCGCAGGCATCGAGGGCGGCCGGGGCCGCATCTCCAACGACGAATACTTCGCCCGCGCCGTCAAGGCCATCTACAGCCTGGTGGGCGACACCACCGAGCACGGCTTTGTCTTCCGCGTGGACCTGGCCCTGCGGCCCAACGGCAACTCCGGCCCGGCAGCCATCTCGCTGTCGGCACTGGAAGAATATTTGCAGGTGCAAGGCCGCGAGTGGGAGCGCTTTGCCTGGCTCAAGAGCCGCGTCGTGGCCCCCACGAGCTGCATTGGCAGCCCCGAGGTACAGGCCCTGCGCGGGGTGGTGTTGCCGTTTGTTTTCCGCCGCTACCTGGACTACAGCGTGTTTGATGCGCTGCGTTCGCTGCACCGCCAGATCCGCGACCACGCCGCCAAGCGCAGCGCGGGCCACCCCGAGCGTGCCAACGATGTGAAGCTCTCGCGCGGCGGCATCCGCGAGATTGAATTCACCGTACAGCTCTTGCAGGTGGTGCGCGGGGGCCAGTTCCCCGAACTGCGCCGCCGCCCCACGCTGGAGGCCCTGCAGCGCCTGGCCCAGGCCGGGCTGATGCCGCAGGAAACGGCCGACGCCATGGCCCGCGCCTACGTCTTCTTGCGCCAGGTGGAGCACCGCATCCAGTACCTGGACGACCAGCAGACCCATGTGCTGCCCACGCGCGACGACGACCTGGCCTGGATTGCCAGCACCATGGGCTACCCTGACTGCTGCGCCTTTTTGCACGAGCTGGACGCCCACCGCGAGCTGGTGGCGCAAGAATTCGACACCCTGCTGGGCGGCAACGAGAAGAAGCAATGCAACGGCGGCGGCTGCGGCGGCCCCAAGGCATCGGCTCCGCCCCCACCCGAGCTGGAAAGCCTGCTGGAACAACTGCCCGAAGACTTTCGCGAACGCGTGGCCGAGTGGCGCAACAACCCGCGCGTGGCCAACCTGCGCGACGAGGCCCGGGCGCGGCTGTTCCGCATCGTGCAGCGCACCGCCCAGTGGCTGGGCGAAGGCCGCTGCAGCCTGGAAGCTGCCGGGCGCCTGACCAACTGGCTCGAACCCCTGATGCGCCGCGAAAGCTACCTGGCCCTGCTGCTGGAGCGCCCGCCCGTGCACCAGCAACTGCTGGCCCTGCTGGGCGCCGCCAAATGGCCCGCCCGCTACCTGCTGCAGCACCCCGGCGTGATTGACGAGCTGGTGGGCGACACGCTGATGGCCGAGCGCTTTGTGGTGGCCGACTTTGAACGCGAACTGGCCCAGCGGCTCAAGTCGCTGCAGTCCACCGGAGAAGACGACGACGAAACCCTGCTGAACCTGCTGCGCCGTGCCCAGCATGCCGAAACCTTCCGCACCCTGGCGCGCGACGTGGGCGGGCGCATCACCGTCGAGCAAGTGGCCGACGACCTGAGCGCCCTGGCCGACAGCGTGCTGCGCATCACCACCCAGTGGTGCTGGAACCGCCTGAAAAACCGCCACCGCGAGGTGCCGCAGTTCGGCATCATTGGCTACGGCAAGCTGGGCGGCAAAGAGCTGGGCTACGGCAGCGACCTGGACATCGTCTTTGTGTTCGACGACGACGACGAGCGCGCCCCCGAGGTGTATGCCGCCTTTGTGCGCAAGCTCATCAACTGGCTCACCGTCAAAACCGGCGAGGGCGACCTGTACGAGATCGACACCGCGCTGCGCCCCAACGGCAATTCGGGTCTGCTGGTGACCAGCTTTGAGGCCTATGCCAACTACCAGCAGCAGCGCGGCAGCAACACCGCCTGGACCTGGGAACACCAGGCCATGACCCGCGCCCGCTTCGTGCTGGGCAGTCCCGAGCTGCAGGCCCGCTTTGATGCCGTGCGCGAAGCCGTCATCACCTCGGCCCGCGACGCCAGCGCGCTCAAGGAAGAGATCGTCACCATGCGCGAGCGCGTGCGCTCCGCCCACCCGGTGCCCAGCGGCATGTTTGAGGTCAAGCACAGCCCGGGCGGCATGGTCGATGCCGAATTTGCCGTGCAGTACCTGGTGCTGTCGCAATCTGGCGCCCACCCCGAGCTGCGCGGCAACCTGGGCAACATCGCCCTGCTGGAGAGGGCCGAGCAAGTGGGCCTGCTGCCCGCAGGCGTGGGCCACGCCGCCGCCAACGCCTACCGCGAACTGCGCCGCGTGCAACACCGCGCACGGCTGGACGAAGCCCCCACCCAGGTCGAGCCCCCTGCCCTGCAAGCCGAGCGCGATGCCGTGCTGGCGCTGTGGCAGGCAGTGTTCGGGGCCGGGCACTGAGGCTGCGGCATGTCCAGCCAGAACTTGCATCTGATGCGGGGATGATGCCTGTCGCCCTGCAGCTGGATAGACAAGCCCACACCCCTGCAGCCCGTTGAACGCCCGAACTACAGGGCAAGCCCGGGGGTTTGCAAGCTTTTCACAGTTGCAGTTCTCGGGATAATGGCCTCCGCCTATGAACCTCGTCCCCATCAATTCCGAGTCGGTGCCCCTCGGCCAACCCCTGCCTTTTGCGCTGCGTTCCGCCAATGGCGCGTTGCTGGCCCAAAAAGGCTTTGTGGTGAGTGATGCCAAAGCGTTGAACGACATCACGGGCATGGGCATTCAACTGTGCGTGGATGTGGACGAATCCGGCGACAGCTACCGCGCCTACGTGGGCCGCTTGCAGCAAATGCTGATGGCGGAAACCTCGCTGGGCGAGCTGGCGTCTGTGAAGATGAGCGCCCCGGCACCGGCGCCTGCCCCTGCCCGCAACCGCGAAGAGCGCGGGCCCCTGGACTGGTCCGAGCTGCAACTGCGCGTGACGCAGGTGCTGCGGGCGCCCAAGGCGGTGGATTTTCGGGAGCGCCTGCAGGCCCTGCACGAAGACCTGGCCCGCCGCTGCGAGCAGGCGCCAGACGCCACTTTGCTGGCCCTGATTTTCCTATCGGCCCAGGAAACCCGCCTGTACAGCGGCACCCACGCCATGCTGGTCAGCTGCGTCTGCATGGTGGTGGCCCGCGAAATGCTGCGGTGGTCGCCCGCCCAGGTGCGCCGCCTGGGTGCTGCGGGCCTGACCATGAACATTGCCATGACCGAGCTGCAAGACCAGCTCGCACAGCAATCCCAGCCCCTGACCGCACGCCAGATTGCCGCCGTGGAAGACCACGCCGCCCGCTCGGCGGCGATGCTGGCCGAGCTGGGGGTGACCGACGAGGTGTGGCTGGAGGCCGTGCGCCACCACCACCACCGCAAGCCCGGCCCCTTCGCCGAAAAGACCGAAGGCGAGCAAATGGCCCGCCTGATCCAGCGCGCTGACGTGTTTGGCGCGCGCATCTCACCCCGCGCCTCGCGCTGGCCCATGCCCGTGACTGCGGCCATGAAGGCCAGCTATTACGACGAGGAAAACAAGGTGGACGAAGCGGGCGCCGCCCTCGTCAAAGGCCTGGGCGTGTACCCTCCCGGCGCCTTTGTGCGCCTGGCCAGCGAGGAAGTGGGCGTGGTGCTGCGCCGCGGCATCAGCGCCACCACCCCGCGCGTGGCCATTGTTACCAACCGCCTGGGCATGCCCACGGGCGAGTTCATCCCGCGCGACACATCGCAGCCGCAATGGAAGATCACCGGCGTGGTCGCCCACAAGGACGTGCGCGTCAAGATCGCGCTGGACCGGCTGCTCCCGCTGGTCTGACCCCCTGCGGCGGCCGCAAGCCCCCGCACCCCTCTCGCAACCCCCTACCCGGCGCCTGGCTTTGGCTGGAGGGCGTTCGCGTCGCCAGCAGGCGCTGGGCCCAGGTATCTCTGCGCCTGCGCAGTCCAATAGCTATTAAAAACATAGCTGCTTGCGCTTATCTGGCGGGCTTTACACCCATTTCTTGCTTGAAAACCGATGCTCCCTGGCCCGCCAGGTGGTCGGACACGCGTGCTGAATTCAAACGCGCAGGTCAACCTTATACCAATCAGTACAAATAAAAACTCACTTGGACAAAAAATGATTCAGCGGTTAAATTGCTTACCCATCACTTCAGAGAAAACCATGCGCGCCGCACTGACCCATCGTTACATCGTCGTCCAACTGGCCATAGTGGGGCTATGGGGGTTTGCCAACCCGGCCGCCGCCGCCAGCGCTGCCGCCTGCCCGGCCACGCTGCAGCACACCTATCTGCGCCTGCAGGACGAAAAGCCCCAGTCGCTGTGCCAGTACGCGGGCAAGGTGGTGCTGGTGGTGAACACGGCCAGTTACTGCGGATTCACCGGCCAGTACAAGGGGCTGGAAGAGCTGTACAGCCGCTACAAGGACAAGGGGCTGGTGGTGCTGGGCTTCCCGTCCAACGATTTCGCACAGGAAAAGAGCAGCAACAAGGAGATTGCCGACTTTTGCGAAAACACCTTCGGAGTGAAGTTCCCCATGTTTGCCAAGACCGCCGTGCGCGGGGCCGACGCGTCGCCCTTTTACAAGCAACTGGCCCAGCTCTCGGGCACGGCGCCCAAGTGGAACTTCCACAAATACCTGCTGGGCCGCGATGGCCGGCTGGTGGACAACTATTCCAGCATGACCGCCCCCGACAGCAAGAGCCTGGTGCGGGCCATTGAGCAGCAGCTCGCGGTGGCGGCGCCCCGCTGAGCGGCAACCCTTCTTTACTTTTCTTTAAAAAAAATGCGCGATCAGCTCTGGAACTTCTGCAAAGGGGCCCCACTCTACCCCCTGCAAGAGCGCGGTACGTGCTCTCCCGGTTTAACGTTGCGAAGCCTTTCGGTGCCTCGGGTTCCGACTGCCCTCCTGGAGCGCTTCTCCTCCCTCCCTCTCTTATTCGTTTCGGGATGCTTCGCAACCTTTTTATTCGCTGAGTCGGCCAGAGGGGGCCGGCCATGAAAGTCGCCATCATCGGCTCCGGCATCTCCGGCCTTTCGGTGGCGCACCAGCTGCGCAGCCAGGCGCAAGTCACCCTGTTTGAATCCGGCAGCTACTTTGGCGGCCACACCCACACGGTGGATGTGACCCTGCCCGATGCAGCGGGCAAGGCCGTCACCCACGGCGTGGACACGGGCTTTCTGGTCTTCAACGAGCGCACCTACCCCCACCTGATCGCGCTGCTGGCCGAGCTGGGCGTGGCCACGGCCCCATCGGACATGTCGTTCTCGGTACAAGTGCCGGGCGCGCGTGGCGGCAAGGCACTGGAGTGGAGCGGCACCAACCTCTCAACCGTGTTCGCCCAGCGCAGCAACCTGGTGAACCCCCGCTTCTGGGGCATGCTGACCGACCTGCTGCGCTTCAACCGGCTGTGCACCCGCATCGCCCAGGCCCATGCCGAGCAGGCGCTGATGCAGCCGCTGGGCGACTTTCTGAAGGAACACCGCTTTGGCGACGCCTTCCGCGACTGGTACTTCCTGCCCATGCTGGGCTGCATCTGGAGCTGTCCCACGGATCAGATGCTGAAGTTCCCGGTGGCAACGATGATCCGCTTCTGCCACAACCACGGCCTGATCCAGGTGGCCAACCGGCCCCAGTGGTGGACGGTGACCGGCGGCGCCCGCAACTACGTCGAAAAAATCCTGGCTGGTGTGCCCGACAAGCGCCTGAACACCCCCGTGCGCCGCATCGAGCGCGACGCTGCGGGTGTGCGCGTGTCCACCGACCAGGGCACCGAGCATTTCGACCATGTGGTGCTGGCCACGCATTCCGACCAATCCCTGGCGCTGCTGGCGCAACCCACGGCGCAGGAACGTGAGGTGCTGGGCGCCATCCGCTACCAGCCCAACCGCGCCGTGCTGCACACCGACACCACGGTGCTGCCCCAGCGCCGCGCTGCCTGGGCCGCCTGGAATTACGAGCGCGCCCAGCAGACCGACCGCGAAAGCGCGCGAGAAAGCACCAGTGTGTGCCTGCACTACCTGCTCAACCAGCTGCAGCCCCTTCCGTTTGCCCAGCCGGTGGTGGTGTCGCTCAACCCGGTGCGCAACATCAACCCGCGCCAGATCATTGGCGAGTACGAATACGCCCACCCCGTGTTCGACCTGGGCGCCATTGCCGCGCAGCAGCAGGTGCCCGCGCTGCAAGGCCAGCACCACACCTGGTTCTGCGGCGCGTGGACGGGTTACGGCTTCCACGAAGACGGGCTCAAGTCCGGCCTGGCCGTGGCACGCCAACTGGCACCGCTGCTGCAAGCACCCCAAAGGCTGGCCGCATGACCAACCTGCGCCCCACGCCCGCCGCGCAGCCCCTGCTGGGTTTTGGCCAGGTGCGCCACACCCGGCTGCGGCCACGCAGGCACGCGTTTGCCTACGGCACGTTCTTCCTGATGCTGCCCATGCGCACGCTGGCGCAAGGTGGGCGGGATGGCGCGCTGGCAGTGAACCGGCGCGGGGCCATCAGCTTTCACGACGTGGACCATGGCGATGGCCGCAGTGCCGAGCAAGGCGGTGCCCTGGCGTGGCTGGATGGCCTGCTGCAAGCCGAAGGCATTGACGACGCCACGGGCGAGGTGTGGCTGCACACCTACCCACGCGTGCTGGGCTACACCTTCAAGCCGGTGAGCTTCTGGTACTGCCACCGCGCCGACGGCAGCCTGCGCGCCATCCTGGTCGAGGTGAACAACACCTTTGGCGAGCGCCATTGCTATCTGCTCGACGCCCCGCAGTACGGTGTGGAGCAACAGGCGCGCAAGGTGTTCCACGTATCGCCGTTTTGCGAAGTGACGGGTGGCTACCGCTTTCGCTTCATGCGCACCGCGCCCGGCACCGATGACGCGGGCCGCACCGTGGTGCGCATTGATTACGACGACGCCAGCGGCCCCCTCATTCAGACCAGCGTGAGCGGCACCCTGCAACCCGCCACCGCCCGCACCCTGCGCCAGGCGCTGTGGGGCTACCCGGCCATGACGCTGGCCATCATCGCCCGCATCCACTGGCACGCGCTGCAGCTGTGGCTCAAGCGCGTGCGCTTTCATCGCAAGCCCGAGGCCCCGGCCTCGATCGTGACCCGTTGACATGCACGACCCGTATTCCGCACCCACCTGCGAGACCACTGCCATGAACTCCACCACCGCACCCCGTTCTGCCCTGGCCTTGCCCGCTGGCACGCCCGCTGCCGCGCGCACCGCACTGCAACTGCTGCAGCGCCTGCAGCATGGCCACCTCACGGTGCAGCTGCCCGACGGCACGCAGCGGCACTTTGGCCCCGGTGGCGGCCCCTCGGCAGCCATTGCCTTCAAGAACTGGAACGTGTGCAGTGCCGCCCTCAAGTCGGGCGACATCGGCTTTGCCGAGAGCTATATCGCGGGCGACTGGACCACGCCCCACCTGACCGACCTGCTCAAGCTCCTCATCGCCAACCGCCAGCAGGTGGAAGGCGTGATCTACGGCACCTGGGCCGGGCGGCTGCTGTACCGCATCAAGCACCTGCTCAACCGCAACACCAAGGCCAACAGCCAGAAGAACATCCACGCGCATTACGACCTGGGCAACGCGTTTTATGAGCTGTGGCTGGACGACACGATGAACTACTCGTCCGCCTGGTTCGAGGGCGATGCGGGGGGTGACATGCGCACCGCCCAGCTCGCCAAGGTGCGCCGCGCGCTGCGCATGGCCGGTGTGCAGCCGGGCGACCGGGTGCTGGAGATTGGCTGCGGCTGGGGCGCGCTGGCCGAAATGGCCACCACCGAATTCGGCGCCACGCTCACCGGTGTGACGCTGTCCACCGAACAGCTCGCGTTTGCCCGCAAGCGCATGGCGCAGCACGGCGTGGCGGGCCAGGCCGACCTGCGCCTGCAGGACTACCGCGACATCAACGACGGCCCGTACGACGCCATTTGCTCCATCGAAATGGTGGAAGCCGTGGGGCGCGAGTACTGGCCCACGTACTTTGCCTCCATCAAGCGCCTGCTCAAGCCCGGTGGCAAGGCGTGCATCCAGAGCATCGTGATCGACGACGGGCTGTTCAAGCGCTACATCAGCTCCACCGATTTCATCCAGCAGTACATCTTCCCCGGCGGCTGCCTGCCCTGCCCGCGCGAATTCCGCCGCGAGGCCGAAGCAGCAGGCCTGCGCGTGATGGACGAATTCGCCTTTGGGCAGGACTACGCCGAAACCCTCAAGCGCTGGCGCGAGCGCTTCCTGGCGCAGCGCGCAGAGATTTTGAAGCTGGGCTTTGACGAGCGCTTCATGCACATCTGGGAGTTCTACCTCGCCTACTGCGAAGCCGCGTTCGCCATGCAGAACATCGACCTCGTGCAGTACACGCTGGTGAACGACAGCGCCGCCGCCTGACCACCTCCTTCCACCGCCGGGCCATTTACTATGAAAAAGATAGCTGCTTGCGCTTTATTGGCGTGCGTTACAGCCACTTTTTTATCAAAATCTGTGCAGGGCAGCGAAACCACGCCCCTGCCCGGCACGGTGCTGGCTGGCCAGGGCACGATGCGCTTCTTTGGGCTGGAGGTGTACCAGGCACGCCTGTGGGTGAGCCCCGGCTTTGCCCCTGAGCGCTACGGCGACCAGCCCCTGGCGCTGGCGCTGACCTACCAGCGCAACTTCACCGCGCAGGCCATCGCCAAACGCTCCATCGAAGAAATGCGGCGCGTGGCCCCGTTCAGCGCCGAACAGGCCGAACGCTGGCAAGCCGCGTTGCAAGCCGCCTTGCCCGATGTGAAGCCGGGCGACACCCTCACCGGCATTTACCGCCCAGGCGGCGGTGCCGTCTTTCGCATGGGCGACAAGGTGGTGGGCAAGGTGGCCGACCCTGAATTTGCGCGCCTGTTCTTTGGCATCTGGCTCTCGCCCAACACGTCAGAGCCCGCGCTGCGCCAGGCGCTGCTGGCCAGCCGCAGCACGGCAGGATCGCCATGACCGCACCTGGCACCCCCGGCACGCTGCCCGCCCGCCAAGGCCTGACCTATGGCCTGCTGGGCCTGCCCCTGGCCTTTGTGGCGCTGCCGCTGTACGTGCTGCTGCCCAACCACTACGCACGCGCCTACGGCATGCCGCTGGCTACCCTGGGGGCCGTGCTGCTGGCGGCCCGCCTGTTCGACGCCGCCACCGACCCGCTGCTGGGCCGGCTGAGTGATCGGCTGTTCGGCCGCTCCACCCGCACCGTGCTGGGCGCGGGGGCCGGGTCGGCCGTGGTGCTGGCGCTGGGCATGTGGGCGCTGTTCTTCCCGCCCGTGCAGGGCCAGCAGGCCCTGGCCTGGTGGGCGCTGCTGTGCCTGCTGGCCACCTACCTGGCCTACAGCCAGCTCAGCATTGCCCACCAGTCGTGGGGCGCCCGCCTGGGTGGCGACGAAGCCCTGCGCAGCCGCATCGTGGCCTGGCGCGAAGGCGCGGCCCTGGTGGGGGTGGTGCTGGCATCGCTGCTGCCCAGCTTGCTGGGCCTGCCTGCCATGCTGGGCGTGTTTGCCGCCACGCTGGTGCTGGGCTGGTGGGCCTGGGCCTGCGCGCCCCGACCTGTGGCGCAGGGTGCCGGCACGCAGGGCGTGTACCACCCCGCCCAGCACGCCAGCCTGTGGCGGCCCTGGGGGCGTCCGGCCTTCCGCCGCCTGCTGGTGGTGTTCATGCTCAACGGCATTGCCAGCGCCATCCCGGCCACGCTGGTGCTGTTCTTCGTGCAAGACCGGTTACAGGCGCCATCCACGCAGGAACCGCTGTTCCTGGGCGCCTACTTCGTCTGCGCCGCCCTGTCGATACCGCTGTGGCTGCGCGCCGTGGGCCGCTTTGGCCTGGCCCGTACCTGGCTCATGGGCATGCTGCTGGCCGTGGCCGTGTTTGCCTGGACGGCGCTGCTCGGCAGCGGCGATGCGCTGGCCTTTGCCGTGGTGTGCGCCCTCTCGGGCGTGGCGCTGGGCACCGACCTGGCCCTGCCCAGTGCCCTGCTGGCGGGCGTGATTGCCTACGAAGGCGACAGCGGCCAGCACGAAGGCGCGTACTTTGGCTGGTGGAACTTTGCCACCAAGCTCAACCTGGCCCTGGCCGCCGGGCTGGCGCTGCCGCTGCTGGCCCTGCTGGGCTACACCCCCGGCACCCGCAGCGAAGCCGGCCTGCAAACCCTGAGCCTGGCGTATGCCGTGCTGCCCTGCCTGCTCAAGCTGGCGGCGGCTGCCGCGCTGTACCTGCTGGTGGTGCGGCGCACGCCCGGCAGCGCTGCGTTCCAGGCCCCGTGATTTTTCTCAATGCAACCCTGCACCTCACCCACCACCAAGGCCTTCCCATGATCCAACGCCGAACCCTTCTGGGCGCCACCGCCGTGGCGCCGCTTGCGGCCCTGACCGGGTGCGCCAGCCAGAACCTGGCCGGATACGCCAGCGAAAAGCCCGTGCTGGACCTGACCCAGTACTTCAATGGCACGGTAGATGCCCACGGCATCTTCCAGGGCCGCAGCGGCCAGATCGCCCGCCGCTTCACGGTGGTGATGGAGTGCAGCTGGAAGGGCAACGAAGGCGTGCTGGACGAAGCCTTCACCTATTCCGACGGCACCACCCAGCGGCGCATCTGGCGTCTGACCCAGCATGCCGATGGCCACTACACCGGCACGGCCGACGACGTGGTGGGCACAGCCAGGGGCCAGACGCAAGGCAATGCCTTTCGCTGGGGCTACACGCTGGCCTTGCCGGTGGATGGCAAGGTCTACCACGTGGACTTTGACGACTGGATGTACCTGATCGACGAGCGCGTGATGCTCAACCGCGCCACGATGAGCAAGTTTGGCGTGCGGCTGGGTGAGATCACCCTGTCGTTCACCAAGCGCACCTGAGCCACGCCATGAGTCTCAATCCCCGCATCCATTACTGGCAGGGCCGACGCGTGTGGCTGGTGGGCGCCTCCAGCGGCATTGGCCGCGCCACGGCGGCGCTGCTGCATGCGCGGGGGGCGCAGGTCATTGTGTCGGCCCGCAACGCGCAAGCCCTGCAAGCGTTTGTAGACGAGCACCCCGGCAGCGTGGCCGTGCCGCTGGACACGGCCCACACCGCCCAGGTCAAGGCCGCCGCGCAGCAGGTGCTGGCGGGCGGCCCGCTGGACCTGGTGTGCTACTGCGCCGGCCACTACCGCGACATGCGAGCCACCGACTTCGACCTGACCGAAGCCCTGCGCCATGAAGACGTGAACTACACCGGCACCCTGCGCGTGCTGGCCGGCGTGCTGCCCGCCATGGTGGCATCGGCCAAGATGGGGCGGCCGGGGCACGTGAGCCTGGTCAGCAGCGTGGCGGGCTTTCGCGGCCTGCCCAAGAGCCTGGCCTACGGACCTACGAAGGCGGCCCTCATCAACCTGGCCGAGGCGCTGTACCTGGATCTGCACGCACTGGGCATGGGCGTGAGCGTGATCAACCCCGGCTTTGTGGCCACGCCGCTGACGGCGCGCAACGACTTCACCATGCCCGCGCTCATCACGCCCGAAGCGGCGGCAGCGGCCATCGTGCGCGGCTGGGAAGACGGCGAGTTCGACATCCACTTCCCCAAGCGCTTCACCCGCTGGATGAAATGGCTGCGGTTGCTGCCGTACCGGTGGTACTTTCCGGCAGTGCGCCGCTTTACCGGCCTGTAAAACCCACGCCATGGAACACCCCCTGAGCCCCCCAGCGGCCTTGACGGAAGAAGCCGTCAGCCGCGTCATCGTCTTTTTTGAAACACTGTCGCCTGCAGGGGTGGCGCAACTGGGCGAGCTTTACGCGGCAGAGGCACGCTTCAAAGACCCGTTCAACGAGGTGCAGGGCGTGCCCGCCATCCAGGGCATCTTTTCCCACATGTTCGAGGCGCTGGAGCAGCCGCGCTTCGTCGTCACCGGCCGTGTGGTGCAAGGCCAGCAGTGCTTTCTGACCTGGGATTTCCTGTTCGCCTTCCAGAACTTTCACAAGGGCGTGACGCAGACGGTGCGCGGCGCATCGCACCTGGTGCTCAATGAGCAAGGCCTGGTCACGCTGCACCGCGACTACTGGGACGCCGCTGAAGAGCTGTACGAAAAGCTGCCCGTGGTGGGCGCTCTGATGCGCTGGCTCAAGCGGCGGGCAAACAGCTGAGCCTGTCGCAGGCCGTCACGGCCCTCATCCCGCCTTGGCCAGCTTGCGCACCAGGTAGTGCAGCGCCATCTCATAGCCCTGGATGCCCAGGCCTGCAATCACGCCGTCGGCAATGCCCGAGATGTAGGAGTGGTGGCGAAACTCTTCACGCTTGTGCACGTTGCTGATGTGCACCTCTACCACGGGCAGCGCCACGCCTGAGAGCGCATCACGCAGCGCCACGCTGGTGTGGGTGAGTCCCCCGGGGTTGATGACGATGCCGCGCGTGCCATCCAGGCGCGCTGCGTGGATGCGGTCAATCAGGTGGCCTTCGTGGTTGCTCTGAAAGCAGGCGGCCGTGGTGCCCAGCCGCACCGCCTCGGCGGCAAAGTGGCGCTCCACGTCGGCCAGGGTGTCGGCGCCGTAGATGTGGGGTTCGCGCGTGCCCAGCAGGTTCAGGTTGGGGCCGTTCAGAAGAAGAATGCTCATGGCGGTGGAATCAGCGTAACGAGGGAAATACGGCATTGTCTGCCCAATGGCCGCCACCGGCCCGGCAGCGATACCAACGCCCGCACCCGAGGTGCTTGCCTCAGGTGCGTGTTTAAGGCCAGCGCTTATTTGGCAGCGCGCAGCTTGGCCAGGGTGTCGTACACCTCTTTCACGGTTTCGGCACCCACCTTCTCGCTATGCTTTTCAATCACAGGCTTCATCTTGGCGCGCAGCTTGTCCAGCTCGGCGGCAGGGAACTCGGTCACCTGCATGCCAGACTTCTTGAGCTGGTCCAGCGCCACGTCTGACTGCACGCGCGAGACGCCGCGCTGGAACGTGGTGGCTTCGGCCATGGCGTCGTTGATCCACTTTTGCTCGGCGGGCGAGAGGCCATCCCAGAACTTCTTGCTGACGATGACGGCCTGCGGGTTGTACATGTGGCGCGTGATGGCCAGGTGCTTTTGCACTTCGTTGAATTTGGACGAGAGGATGGTGGTGACCGGGTTCTCCTGCCCGTCCACGGCCTTTTGCTCCAGCGCGGTGTACAGCTCGGGGAAGGGCATGGGCACGGCGTTGGCGCCCAGGGCGTTGAACATGTCGATGTAGATGGGCGACTGGATCACGCGGATCTTCAGGCCCGCCAGGTCCTCGGCCTTGGTGATGGGCTTTTTGCTGTTGGTGACGTTGCGAAAGCCCAGCTCCCAGTAGGCCAGGCCCACCAGGTTCTTGGCCTTGAGCTTGTCGAGCAGCTTCTTGCCGAAGGGGCCATCGGTCACGGCATCGGCTTCTTGCGGCGAGGCAAACAGGAACGGGAAGTCGTAAATGCCGAATTCCTTGGTCTGCGCCGACAGGATGCCCGCGTTCAGCACCGTCATTTCCACGGTGCCACCCTGCAGGGCCGACACGGTCTGCAGGTCGCCGCCCAGCGTGCCGCCAGGGAACAGCTTGACCTGAATCTTGCCGCCGCTCTTGGCTGCCACCAGGTCGGCAAACTTTTGCGCGCCCTGGGCCTGGGGGTGGTCCTTCTGGTTCTGGAAGGCGAACTTGATGGTGCGGTCTTGGGCGTACGCGCCCGACACCAGCGAGGCAGCCACCAGCGCCGTGGCCAGCAGGGTTTTCAAGAGGGTCATGGAAGGCTCCTTGGTAGGGATGAATGAAGCAAGGCCGTAAGAGGAAAAGGGTGGCGAGGGCGTTCAGCCGCCCAGCCAGCGCAGCGGCACCATCACGATGGATGGGAAGGCCACCAGCAGGAACATCACGATGAATTGCGCCAGCATGAAGGGCATGACACCGCGCGTCACATCCGACATGGAAATGCGCCCGACCCCTGCCACCACGTTGAGCACCGTGCCCACGGGCGGAGTGATGAGGCCGATGGCGTTGTTGATGATGAACAGCACGCCAAAGTAGACGGGGTCGATGCCTGCGGCCTTCACCACGGGCATGAGCACGGGCGTCAGGATGAGGATGGTGGGCGTCATGTCCATGGCCGTGCCCACAATCATCACCAGCAGCATGATGGCGACCAGCAGCAGCGTCTGGTTGCCCATGAAGGGCTCCAGCATGCCGATGATCTTGCTGGGCAGGTCGGCCACCGTAATGAGCCAGGCCGACACCATGGCCGCCGCCACGAGAAACATCACCACCGCGCTGGTGCGGGCCGCCGCCTGGAAGATGTCGGCCAGCTGGCGAAAGCTCAGCTCGCGGTACACCACCATGGCGACAAACAGGGCGTACACGGCGGCCACCACGGCCGCTTCGGTCGGCGTGAACACGCCCATGCGCAAGCCCACCAGAATGATGACGGGCAAGCCCAGGGCCCACACCGATTCGCGCAGGGCCTTGAGCACTTCCGCGCGGCTGGCGCGGGCGGGTGGCGCCACTTTTTCACGGCGCACCAGCCACCACCAGGTGATGGCCAGCGCGATGCCCAGCAGCACCCCAGGCACGATACCCGCGAGGAACAGCTTGCTGATGGACACATTGGCCGCCACACCAAAAATCACGAAACCGATGGACGGCGGAATGACCGGGGCAATGATGCCCGCCGAGGCAATCAGCCCCGCAGAGCGCGCCTTGTCGTGCCCGGCCGCCACCATCATGGGCAGCAGCAGCGATGCCAGGGCCGCTGCATCGGCCACCGCAGAGCCCGATACCGCCGCCAGAATCACCGCCGCCATGATGGCCACGTAGCCCAGGCCACCCGGCACATGGCCCACCACGGCCAGCGCCAGTTTGACGATGCGCTTGGACAGCCCGCCCACGTTCATGATTTCGCCCGCCAGCATGAAGAACGGCACGGCCAGCAGCGGGAACGAGTCTGCGCCGTTGATGACGTTCTGCGCCAGGATCTGCGCGTCGAACAGATCGAGGTGCCACATCAGCGCAATGCCGCTGATGAGGAGCGAGTAGGCGATGGGAATGCCAATCGCCATGGCGATCAGCAGAGAGCCGAGGAAGATGGCGACGGTCATGGGCGGCGGTGCTCAGGAAAGAGGGGGCGGTGGGCGCGGGCCATCAAGGCTTGCGCGCGGGGGGCGAATCGTCTTTGGCCACGATGGGGCCATGCGAAAAATGGGGCGCCACATCGCCCAGGTTGCGCTGTTCCAGCGCGGTCACTTCTTCGCTTTCCTGCACCATCACCAGTTCCTGGTCGCTGGTGTGGGTGAGCAGTGTGCGCAGCAAGTCACGCAGCAAGATGGCCATGGAGGAAATTCCCAGCATCACGCCGCTGGCGTAGAAGATGCCCACCGACGCGCCGGTGACGGGCGCTTCGGTGTCCCAGTTGATCTCTGCCTGCACCCAGCTGCCTTTGAGCAGCAGCCACGACACATACAGCATGGCCACCTGGGCCAGCACCAAACAGATTTTTTTGCCCTGACGGGGCAGGCGCGACACCAGCGCATCCGTGCCCAGGTGGCCGTGCTCGCGCAGGGCCACCACAGCGCCCATGAAGGTCAGCCACACAAACAGCCAGCGCGAGACTTCTTCGGACATGGTCAGGCCCGAGTTGAAGGCGTAGCGCAGCACCACGTTGCCGAAGACCAGCACCACCATGACGGCGAGGAGCAAGCCCCCCAGCATGTCCAGCGCTCGTGTGTAGCCCCGCAAAACGCGGTCCACCAAATCGAACATTGTTGTCTCCAGTCAAAACGTTATCGGCTGCTGGAATTATTTTGTACGAACTGGTTAGTTTTAATGATTCGGGCAAACCCTTGGTGAATGGCGGGCGCGGAATTCACGTGTGCATCCACCCCGGAGCCCACCCGCAGCCATCCAGGGCCAGCAGGGGCACAGCAGCAGAGCAAGCAAAGAAGCGGTCAGGCGCGCACGAAGCGCACCACCATGTCGATGATGGAATCGCGCCGCTGCGCGAGGGCCTCGGGCTCGTCGAGTGAGCGCTTGAAGATCGCGCTGAAGGTGTGGCGGTTGGCCACATTGAAGAAGCACAGGGCCGAGATGGACATGTGCAGGTCAATCGGGTCCATGTGGGGGCGAAACACCCCGCTGGCCACGCCGCGTTCGTACACCGCCTGCACGGCATTGATGGCGGGCACGTTCAGCTCCTGGATGGTGGCGGAGCGGCGAATGAACTCGCCCCGGTGCATGTTCTCGTTCATCACCAGGCGGATGAAATCGGGGTTGTCCAGCTGGTAGTCAAAGGTGAAGCCCACCAGGGTGCGCAGCGCGGCCTCGGGCTCCATGTCTTCCAGGCGCAGGCTCGTCTCGATCTGGCGAATGCGCCGGTAAGCCTCTTCGAGCACCGCCAGGTACAAGCCCTCTTTGCTACCAAAATAGTAGTAAATCATGCGCTTGCTGGTGTGGGTCAGCGCGGCGATCTCGTCGATGCGCGCGCCCGCCAGCCCCTTGTCGGCAAACTCGGCCGTGGCCACTTCCAGGATGTTGGCCATGGTGCGGTCCGGGTCGTTCACCCGGCCACGTTCCGGCGCCGCTGCGGAAGCTTTGCGTGCGGTACGGCGGGGGGCAGGTTCGCCCACCAAAGGAGTTCTAACCAGTTCGTTCATAGCCAGCAAAGCATAAGCGAACCACAGCCAGCTTCGTCCCCCAAGATACCCGCGCCGCCCGCAGCGGGGAGCATGCACCGGGGGTGGGAAAGCCCCTGGTTATCAGGCGCCCGGCTTGGTGTCCGCGAAGCTCGCGCGCTGCATCAGCTTGTCCATCAGCTTGCCCAGGTTGGGGTATTCGGTGCGCCAGGCCAGCTCTGGGTAGCGGAACTCCAGCCAACCCAGGGCGCAGCCCACGGCAATGTCCGACAGGCTCAGGTGGATGCCGCTGCAATAAGGCTTGTCGCCCAGCCCCTGGCTCATGGCCTTGAGGGCGGCGTTCACCTTGCCCATTTGCCGGTCGATCCAGGCCTGGCAGCGCTGGTCGTCGGGGCGGTGCACCCAGGTGGCTTCCATGCGGGCCAGAATGCCGGCGTCCATGGCGCCATCGGCCAGGGCTTCCCAGGTCTTCACCTCGGCGCGTTCGCGGCCCGAGGAGGGAATCAGCTTGCCCACGGGCGAGAGGGTGTCGAGGTATTCCACGATCACGCGCGAATCAAACACAGCCTCGCCGCCTTCCATCAGCAGGCAGGGCACCTTGCCCAGCGGGTTGGAGGCGGTCACCGTGGTGTCATCCCCCCAGACGTTGTCCTGCACGAACTGGTAGTCGAGCTTTTTTTCGGCCAGCACGATACGTACTTTGCGCACATAGGGGCTGGTGGTGGATCCGATCAGTTTCATGGGTCAGCAGGAAGTGAATGCCCGCACGCAAACGGCGCACGCTGGCTGGGCAGGCGATTCTATCGGCACCCGCCCACCCGTGCCTGACAGGCGTTGCGCCGCCCATCCACCTACAATTGCGCGCCATGAGCCTGTCCACCATCACCGCCCTCTCGCCGCTTGACGGCCGTTACGCCCCCAAACTTGCCGCGCTGCGCCCCATCATGAGCGAGCACGGCTACATGCACCGCCGGGTGCAGGTCGAGGTGGCGTGGTTCATCGCCCTGTCTGATGCAGGCTTTGCAGAATTCAAGCCCCTCACTACCGGAGCACGCGCTTACTTGCTCAGCTTGGTGAAAAACTTCTCCGAGGCCGATTCCGCCGCCATCAAGGAAATCGAGAAGACCACCAACCACGACGTGAAGGCCGTGGAATACTGGATCAAGAGCAAGTTCGAAGCCCGCCCCGAGCTGGAAAAGGCCTCTGAATTTGTGCACTTTGCCTGCACCAGCGAAGACATCAACAACACCAGCCACGCGCTGCAACTGCGCTCGGGCCGCGACCAGGTCATCCTGCCGGGCCTGGACCGCATCATGCTCAAGCTGCGCGAGATGGCCCACGCGTTTGCCGACGTGCCCATGCTCAGCCGCACCCACGGCCAGACGGCCAGCCCCACCACCGTGGGCAAGGAAATGGCCAACGTGGTGATGCGCTTGCAAACGGCCTGCGAGAAGATCGCCGCCGTCAAGATCATGGGCAAGATGAACGGTGCCGTGGGCAACTACAACGCCCACCTGTCCGCCTGGCCCGAGTTTGACTGGGAAGCCTTCAGCAAGAAGGTCATCGAAACGCCCGAGCCCCTGGGCCTGGGCCTGACCTTCCAGCCTTACTCGATCCAGATCGAGCCGCACGACTACATGGCCGAGTTGTTCGACGCCGTGGCCCGCGCCAACACCATCCTCATCGACCTCTCGCGCGACATCTGGGGCTATGTGAGCCTGGGCTACTTCAAGCAGCGCCTCAAGGCGGGCGAGATTGGTTCGAGCACCATGCCGCACAAGGTCAACCCCATCGACTTTGAAAACGCCGAAGGCAACCTGGGCCTGGCCAACGCGCTGCTCAAGCACCTGGCCGAGAAGCTGCCCATCAGCCGCTGGCAGCGCGACCTGACCGACAGCACCGTGCTGCGCAACATCGGCGTGGCCCTGGGCTACGCCGCGCTGGCCTACACCTCGCTGCTCACTGGCCTGAACAAGCTCGAAATCAACGAAGAAGCCCTGGCCGCCGACCTGGACGCGTCGTGGGAAGTGCTGGCTGAGCCCATCCAGACGGTGATGCGCCGCTTTGGTGTGCAAGGCGCGTACGAAAAGCTCAAGGAAGTGACGCGCGGCAAGACCGTGACGGCCGAAGCGCTGCACGCACTGATCCAGTCGCTGGACATCCCCCAGCCCGAAAAAGACCGCCTGCTGGCCATGACGCCTGGCAGCTACACCGGCAAGGCCGCCGAGCTGGCCCGAAGGGTGTAACCCCCCTGAGGCGCTGCGCGCCTTCCCCCCTGGGGACGCAACCCGTGGCCCGGCAAAGCCGGTTCCACGGTTGCACTGACTTGGGCACCGCCCGTAGCGAACACTGGCGGGTTTTCGATATTTTTTGCCTCTAGCGCTTTCCTGATAAGCGCTGGCAGCTATCAAATTAATAGTGAGGCTGCATGGCCATCAAATCCACCATCTTCAAGGCGAACCTGCAAATCGCCGACATCGACCACGGCTACTACGCCGACCATGCCCTCACCCTGGCACGCCACCCCAGCGAGACGGATGAACGCATGATGGTGCGGCTGGCCGCGTTGGCGCTGCAGGCCCACCAACTGCAGACGCTGTGCAATGGCGATGCGACGCTGGCCTTTGGCGCGGGCCTGTCCGACCCCGATGACCCGGACGCCTCACTCACTGACTTCACCGGCCGCAAGCGCGTGTGGATTGAGGTGGGCCAGCCCGAAGACAAGCCGCTGACCAAGGCCTGCAGCAAGGCCGATTCGGTCATCGTCTACTGCTTCAATCACGCGTCTGAAGTGTGGTGGAAGGGCATTGAAACCAAGCTGACGCGCCTGGAAAAGCTGCAAGTCTGGCGCATTCCCACCGAAGCCTCGCAGGCCATGGCGGCCATGGCCGAGCGCAGCATGCAGCTGCAGGCCACTGTGCAGGAAGGCGCGCTGACGCTGAGCAGCAACCTGGGCAGCGTGCACCTGGAACCCGTGCGCTGGAAGTGATAGATATCAACCAAAAAGCCTTCCAGCGCCCTACAGATAAGCGCCAGCAGCTATTGAATCAATAGCAATGACTCAGTCGCGCGGCATCAGCGCGCCACATTGCCAGCACTGCTCAAACCCGCCCTCGACGATCTCCCCGCACCGGCAAGCCCAGCGGCGCTGGGGCAAATCCTGAAGTTCCTGCAGCAGCGCGCGTGCACGGGGGGCGTGTTCGTCGTAATCCAGCCAGATTTCGGGCAGGCACTGGTCCGGCGGCAGGTGCCCGGCCGCAGCCCCCAGGTATTGCCGCTGCACCGACGCCGTCATGCCCGCTTCGCACAGCAAATCTGCCCACAGGGTGGCGATGGCGATATTGGGGGCTTGGGTCAGGCGCAGCATGGGGCCACCATAGCGGTTTGGTCGCCTCGCGTACAGCCCCCGGGGGAACGCTGCTGGCTACACCGCAGGCGGTTTGGAAGCGCCTTCCGCCGCCCGCTCGGCATAGCGGGTGAACCGCCAAGCCGTGTGCTCCAGCGTGATGCGCCGCCACACCTGGCGCTTGGCGGCTGGGCCCATGGCAGGCCAGTGCTGCACTTCATCGAACGTGCGGCCACAGCCCTTGCACAGATCGTCGCCCTGGCTGGTGGAGCAGATGGCAATGCAGGGCGTGTCGGGCGTGGTGTCGTACCAGCCCAGCCAGGCATCCAGGGCCTCCAGCGGCAGGTTGCCTTCTTCCACCGTATCTTCGTGGCGGTACACCATCAGCGCATACACCTCGGCCAGCGCCTGCACCTGCGGCGCCAAGGCCATGCCCGCATTGGAGGGCAAGCGCTGGCGCCAATGGTTGATGGCGGCTTCGATGTCGGTGATGTGGATTGCAGTCATGAAGATGGGGGTGCAGCGCAAGAAACCCTGGGCAGGCAGACGCTGACGGGGGCTGGATGATAGCGACCCCGAGTCGCCAAACAGCAGCGCAGGGGTATCCGCCAACCTGCTGGTAAACCCTGATACCCCTTCAGGGCATACGCAATACCCACAACCCCCGCGCCCTTGCACCGGCCGCCCGACGGTGTTCCAATCACCCCCTTCGAAGGGGAGTAGTTCCCGCCCAGGCCATGCACGCGCCACCCAGCACGCGCAGCAGCATCCGGGCAGCGTACCGTCGTCAGTACGAAGCGTCTCGCTTCCGGCGGTCCGGGTCAGTGCAGCCACCGTGGCCACACCGACTGAGCAAGACCTTTGATGGCCCCGCAGCGGGGTGATCAAGGCCGTCCCTCGCTCCTGCGCACCAGCGCGCGGGCAGGTTCCAGGTCCTCCGCCGCAGGCCTGACTCGCCAGGACAGACCCTTTGCCATCACAGCAGCGGGAAACTCCTTTTGCCTTAGGACACCGAGGACTTCATGGACTTTTTGACTTCACCCGAATTCTGGCTAGCACTGGGCCAGATCATCATCATCGACATCTTGCTGGGCGGAGACAACGCCGTCGTGATCGCGCTGGCCTGCCGCAAGCTGCCCCCTGCGCAACGCGCCAAGGGCATCATCTGGGGCACCGCCGGTGCCATCGTCTTGCGGGTGGTGCTGATCGCCTTCGCCATGACCCTGCTGTCGCTGCCGTTCCTCAAGTTCGTCGGTGCGCTGCTGCTGGTGTGGATCGGCGTGAAACTGCTGGCCCCTGACGAAGACGGCCACGGCGACGTGCAAGGCAGCGACAAGCTGCTGGCCGCCATCAAGACCATCATCGTGGCCGACCTGGTGATGAGCGTGGACAACGTGATCGCCATCGCCGGTGCCGCACAGAACGCAGGCGAACACTCGTTCCTGCTGGTCGTGCTGGGCCTGCTGATCTCGATCCCGATCATCGTCTGGGGTAGCCAGCTCGTCATCAAGCTGATGGAGCGCTTCCCGTTCATCATCACCTTCGGCGGCATGCTGCTGGGCTGGATTGCTGGCGGCATGCTGGTCACCGACCCTGCGTTCGTGAACCCCGCCGTGATGGACTGGATGCCCAAGTGGGGCAGCGTGGATGAAAAGGGCCTGGCGGTCATCTCCGACACCCTGTACTGGGCATCGCACATCGTGGGCGCCTTGCTGGTGCTGGCAGTGGGCAAGTTCATCGTGTCCCGCCGCGCTGGCGACGGCGGCGAAGGTGGCGCAGCCCACGGCTGACCCCGCGCCTGCACAGCGGTTCTCTGCGTTCGCAGCCTGCATGCAGGCTGCGGCCCCCAGGGGCGTTGACCTCCGCCCGCCGCACGGGCAGGGCAACGCCCTTTTTGCTTTCTGTTTCACCCCGTTCACCCACCCACAGGGCCTGCGACATGGACAAAATCATTGTGTACGTGGACGACGCTGACCATGCGCAGCAGCTGCTTGCGCCCCTGGTAGCCAACGAACCAGCCAGCCAGCGCCACTGGGTGCTGGTGGCCTGTGCGCCGCGCATGACGCACCGCGTCAGCAAATGGGTGAGCCACAGCGCCCGCGAAAGCTGGCGCAACAAATGGGCTGACAAGCTGTTTGCACAGATCATCCCCGGCGCAGGGCTGCAGCCTTCCCAGGTCACGACCGTGCTGGCCAAAATCCCCTTGGCGGAGTTGACCGAGCAACTGCAATCGCAAACACAGCAGGCCTGCGGCCGCCCTGCCCAGGTGCTGGATGCGCGCAAACCCCGCATGGGCACCGAAGCGCAAATCGGCGTCAACTCCTCCGCTGAGCGCCCATCACCACCATCCTCCTGGCCCGGCGTGCTGGGCAGCGTGCTCACCGGCTGCAGCACTTTGTGGGCCTTGGCGCTGGACTGAGCCACCCCTGCGCAGGGCTGCACCCCTGTTACACGGCCGGTGCTATTCTTCGGCCATGAAACTCCTCCTGAAATGGCTGCTCAGCGCCGCGGCGCTGCTCTTTGTGGCTTATGTTTATGGCGGCGTGCAGGTGCAGAGCTTTAGCTCGGCGCTGATTGCCGCGTTTGTCATTGGCCTTTTCAACGCCGTGCTGCGCCCGGTGCTGGTGATCCTGACCCTGCCCGTCACCGTGGTCACCGTGGGCCTGTTCCTGTTCGTCATCAACGCGCTCATGTTCTGGGCAGCAGCGGGCGTGCTGGACGGCTTTCACGTCAACGGGTTCATGGCGGCCTTGCTCGGCTCGCTCATCTACTCCGCGCTGGGCCTGGTGATCGAATCAGTGCTCGGCGGCCTGTTCACGAAGCAGTGATTGCACAGACCGCAGCCGGGTGTCGATGATCGACGCCTCGAAGTGGTCGTCGGCCGAAGTGCTGCGCCGCGCCAGATCCTGCCCGGCCTTGAAGCGGTCCACCGCTGCGGCGTAGTCGTAGCGCGCCGCATGCACTTCCGCCTCTGCCCGCACTGCACGCAGTGGCTGGCCCTGCGCATTCCAGACCGCCGCCATGGCTTGCCACGCCGAAGCATCGCGCGGGTGGGTCGCCAGCCAGGTCTGCAGCGGCCCCGTCACCTCTTTCGACTGGCCGGTGCGCAGCAAAATTTGCGTGCGCAGCAGCATCTCGGGCCGGCGTGAATCCCCCGGTGGCATGGCCGCCAGCGCAGCGGGGGCATCGTCTGCTGCCAGTTCCAGCTCCGCCCTTAGCAGTCTTGCCAGCCGCGTGGCCGCAGCATCGTTCTTGACCAGTTGCTGCAACTGCCCCGCCCAGCGCCGCGCCCCTGCCGCATCGCGCAACTGGCTGGAGCCCAGCGCCGCCGCATACAGCACGCCCGCCTGCCGCGCTGGCGGCAGCGCCGCAAAGCCGGTGCCTTGCGGCTCCGCCACCCACTGGCGCAGCACATCCACACCGGGTCTGGACAGCACCCGCGCCCGCGCGGTGACCATGGCATGCTCGGCCTGCAAAACAGAGGGGCTGCTCGCCGTCAACCCGCCCGAGGGCAGGCGCGACTGCATGTCGGCTATGCGCTGCGTGGTCAACGGGTGGCTGCGCAGATACGGCCAGCTGCCGTTGTCGTTGATGCGGTTGGCCTGCTGCAGCTTGTCGAACATGCCCACAAAACCCTCGGGTGCGAAGCCCGCTGGCTCCATCAGCCCCATGCCCACTCGGTCGGCCTCGCGCTCCATGTCGCGCGAAAAATTGAGCTGGTTTTGCATGGCCAACGCCTGGCCGCCCACCACCAGCGCCTGCGTGGCGCCTGGGTTCTTGCTGGCCGCCAGCGCGCCCAGCACCATCGCGCCCAGCAGCAGCGGCGTCTGGCGGCTTTGCTGCGTGAGCAAACGTGAAATGTGCCGTTGCGTCACGTGGCTCAACTCGTGCGACATCACCGAGGCCAGCTCGTCGCGCGTGCCCACCACCCCGATCAAGCCCAGTTGCAGCCCCAGGTAGCCACCCGGCAGGGCAAAGGCATTCACGGTGCGGTCACGCCCCAGCAGCACCTCCCACGCAAAGCGCTCGTCCAGCTCGGGCGACAACTCACCCCGCGCACGCGCCGCCGCCATCAACGGCTGCCAGATGCCCTGCACATATTCGCCAATCACCGGGTCATCGATGTAGTCCGGGTCGCGGTACAGCTCCCGAATGATGCGATCACCCAGCCGCCGCTCCTCGCTGCTGGTCAGGTCACTGCCATCGCCCAGGGTGGGCAGCCCCCCCTGTGCGTGAGCAGGCAAGGGGTTTGCCGCGCCAAACGCTATCAAAAGAGAAGCTGCCAGCGCTTTACTGGCGAGCGCTAGACGCCTTTTTTTACCCAATATCAACACTCATGGTCTCCCTGGCGCCATTGGTGGCGACAGCGCCAACTGCGGCGCACTGCACCGTATGATGCCCCCGACCCGCGAAATGTTTCGCACGTGGTTGCTACCAAGTGCACAGAGAGCCCTCGACCATGACATCCAAAACCCCAGAAACCCCCAGCGCCAGCCCCCTCACCCACTTCGACGCCCAAGGCCAGGCCCACATGGTGGACGTCGGCGCCAAAGGCGCCACCCACCGCATCGCCGTGGCCACCGGCCGCATCGAAATGCAGCCCGAAACCCTGGCGCTGATTGAATCGGGCACCGCCAAGAAAGGCGATGTGCTGGGCATCGCCCGCATCGCCGGCATCATGGCCGCCAAGAAAACCAGCGACCTGATCCCGCTGTGCCACCCCCTTGCCCTGACGCGGGTTGCTATCGAATTTGAAGCTGCCAGCGCACGTACGGAGGGCGTTTGCGGCATATTTTGCTCAGCTACCGTGGAAACGGTGGGGCAAACCGGCGTGGAGATGGAGGCACTGACCGCGGTGCAGATTGCCTTGCTGACGATTTACGACATGTGCAAGGCGGTGGACCGAGGGATGGTGGTGCGGGATGTGATGGTGGAGGAGAAGCGCGGGGGGAAGTCGGATTACCAGGCCACATAAACGGCTCTAGGAGCTAGCGGTCCTCAATCCTGCCTCTCAACCAAAATCGGGGCTGCTTTGGAATGTCTTTGTACCCCGTGTATGTAGCCTCTTGTGCAAGTGCTCTGACTTCATAACCGCCTAATGACCAATCTCTCTGGACCACAAAGCACAACATTCCTGTGAAACAGGCAAACACAACCGTTCTAGTTGATGAAAGTATGGCCTCTCTCACTGAGCGCCTGCCTACCTTCAAAGCAGACGGCTGATGTTGTGCAAGCAAGTAGCCGCTCAACACTACCAGCCAAATCTGTGGTGTTGGCATAACGAAAACACCATCCACCATGCTGAGAGCAAGTGCAGCAAAAACGGCCGCAGCGGTGCATACATACATGGCATCGCGCTCATGAGCCAAAGTTAGCTCAGCCGCCCCCAAGGCCTTAAGGTGACGAATGATGGCCAAGCAAGCAGACCACAACACTGCGACCATCAGCACGAAGGAGACCGTTCCCATCTCAGCTCCCCATTGCAGGAGGAATTGATGGGGATGTGCAGCCCTGCCATACCCCAGGTTCGCCAGATGCATAGGGCCAATGCCCAGCAGGAGGTGATTCCACCAAACGCGCAGGGCATCACCCCATAAAACCGAACGACCCGAAGAGGTCAGCGTCAACCTCTCTGAAGCAGTGTTGGTGAGATCCAGCGCCAACACTTGAGGTATTAGTACCAGCAACACAACATAGGCAGTCATCCCGATGCAAAAACCTTTGAACTGGATTTTTGACCAATCGCGTACGGTGCCGCCTATTACATAAAAACATGCCATCACCACCGCCATAGCGATCCAGCCACCGCGTGTCCCAGAGAATATCAAAAGCATCCAGAAAGCAGGCAGCAGCCAAAATGCTGATTTACGAAAACCTGAATCATTCAAGATAGGAAACGCCAGCATCGGCAACATAATGATGGCATATTGGCCAAAGAACCTGATGTTATCAAAGCCACCTATCAAAAGCCATGGATCGATGATTCCTATACCACTGACATAGGCAGCCGCGTATGAAACAAAAAACCCAAAAAAGAAAACACCACAGGACAGAACAATCACACCTATTAAAAATTTTAATAAATCATCCCTACTAACAAAAAAACACCAGGCACAATAAATTACAGCATAGTAGCTGCACACCCAAAGCGCCAATTCCAAAAAAGCCCATAACCTTTTTTCCGAAAAAACTGCCGAAAACACTCCCAATACAAATAACAAAATAAAAATCCATGCCACCCTCTTATCCACAAAAGGAGCACTTACATGTCGAAAATTCAACAGATAGCCACAAAAAAACAAAGCAAAAACTAGCACCTGAACCACACGCTGTGGATCATGAGAATTTTCCGCCCCAGGATAGAAATTCAGCGGCAAAACAAATAATAACAAGAAACATGCAATCAGCATTTTTGCTTGCATCTTGCACAAAAAACCAATAAAAGCTTTCAATTTTCAATAAATCCATCAATTGGCAAAGCAGCCAAAGGCTTTAAGGATTTTCGCTCCACAAAAACAACCCAATCATTACTTTTAGAGCTAACCACAGGAAGCCAACGAATATTCTCAACCGCTACATGCCCTTTAGCACTTATTTCAATCAGCACCCCCTCAATAGCCCATTTCTGTTGTGGCCTCGCCAAAACAAGGCGCTCTACTGTTTGAAGTTTGCGCTGTACTGCTGATTTGCTTTGCTCTAGGGACTCCCACCAATCGGGGCGTAAAGAGGTTTCGAGGCCGGACAGTGACAGCTTAATACTCTCCAGGAGCTCGTCCGAATTTCGTGGAGCACGGGTCGCAATCCAGCGCGGCCCAGACCATGGCAGTTCACGTAAATTCAGTGGCGCCTTAGGTAGTTCCGCAGGATCAATTTCAGACGCAGTGATCACACGAAACCGATCAACTTCAAACACCACATAAACAGGCCTAGCTTGCGCCATCGTCCACACCCCATAGCCCAAGGCACATAACTGAATCAACACAATAACAGAAGCATCGAGCCATCTTTCACGCAGGGATTTTTGAGGGTGATATACAACCAGTGTCAACAGTGGTCCACAGATCACATCGCACACCGCCAGAATCAGCAATAAGCCCGTGGCAGCCACCACACCGCCATAAGGCGCCGGAAACCACAGGTGGTATAACAAACCAACGACCACCCCAATAACTGTTGCACCACACCCTAAATGGATGAAAGCGGCTTGTAACTTTGCTTTGAAAACCTTGAATCGTGACGAATCGATTGCCATGTACTTGAAGATCAGCAAGTTCTAGGACGGTATTTTGCTGCCAAAGTCGAGGGTGTTGCACCAGTACCACACAACCAACTGATTCGCAACCCTGCATTGGCTGCAGCCGACAAATCCAGTGCAGCACCAAAATCATTCACCGGTTGAATGTAAAGCACATTAGCGCCAGCGGGGGCTACTGCAGGCTTATTCGCGACGGCAATGATGCCCGAGGAACTACTGGTCACAGATTCCACATTTCTATTACCTTCCAAAGCCGTTGCTCCCTGAAATGAAATCCCTAGCTTTTCACAGGTCGCCGAATCAGTACACGCCATGTCGGAAGGACCGACACTGGTAAATGTTTCCATAATGGCTTTTTTTAAACCCAAAGACAAAACAACACCTTCAGACACCTTGACCCGGATGGTGTAATCGTTATAACTTGGAATTGCAATGGCGGCCAATATTCCGATGATAGCCACCACAATCATCAACTCGATCAGGGTAAAACCTTTGGAGTATAAAGTTTTCATAAGAGCCTCTTTTTTTCAAACCTAGCCCTCAACTGATAAAAAAAAGCCTCCCCAATCTGGGGAGGCTTTAAGGTCAGCTAAACAGTGATCAGGTACCACGGCAGTTAGCTGGGCGATACTTGGCGAGCACCGTACCACCAGTGCAAGACCAAGCGATTTGCGTACCAGCATCAGCAGTCGAAAGATTCAAAGCAGTGGTGCCATTAGCGCCAACAGGAGCAACTGTCACAGTATTGTTAGCGGCAGGAACTACAGCAGGCTTATAGGTGACTGTGATGATGCCACTCGCTGCACTTGTCACACTAGCCACGTTCTTGTTACCCGCCAGAGCGGTCGCGTCCATCACCGTTGCACCAATAGCTGCACATGTAGCGGCAGAAGTGCATTCCATCGAGCGTGGGCCGTTAGCTTGGAAGGTTTCAGAGATGGCGGTCTTCAATGCAGACGACAGTACCAAGCCTTCAGAAATCTTGGCGCGGATGGTGTAGTCCTGATACGCGGGCAGTGCAACAGCAGCCAGAATACCAATGATGGCCACCACGATCATCAGTTCGATCAGGGTAAAACCTTTTTGCAGGGAACGCTTCATAAATCTCTCCTCGGGGTAAATTGCAAGTGAAACCTGTCGAATGTTCTTCAGGCTGGCTGTAATAAAGCAGATAGCGTGCCAGCTTTTCCAGATGCGTTTTGCGCTATCGCAACCACCGGGATCGTGCCGCCGCACAGCGACAACAGGCCTGGCTTCTGGGCCATTCGCCTCCAATCCAAGCACCACACTGACATTTTTGTTCTGCCATGAATGTCAGTCAACGCATGTTCGTTACACCTCAAACACCTGCCCCACCTGCAACCAGCCAATTTCCACATCCTCAGCAAGTTCCAGCTGTTTGATCTCTTGGAGGATGAGTTCGGTTTCGGATGGCTTGGTGTGGGTGATGTAGATCGGATAGCTGGCCGCGGGTGCTCTCAAGGCCAGTTCGGCAGCCAGCGTGGTGGGCGACAGGTGCTGGCTGCGGCGCGCGAGGTCGCTTTCGCGGCTGCTGAAGGCGGTTTCGATGACCAGCGCAGCGACGGGAAGTTGGGGCGGCGGGGCTTCGGCAAGCTGCTCCAGTGCGCTCCACAACGCCGGATTGCGCTCGGTATCTCCGCTGAAGGCCCACCAGCCGCGCTGGCCTCGTAACGCGTAGCCCACAGCCGGCACGCTGTGCACGGCTGGCAGCACCCGCACCGCCAGCCCACCGGCCGTGACGGTCTCACCAGCGGCCAGGGGTACGTACCGCAAAAACGGCGATTGGGCAGAGGGGACGCAACTGAAATCAGGCCAAACGATGTTGTTGAAGACATGCGCCTGCAGCGCAGCAATGGTGGCTGCCGGTGCATGCACCTGCACAGGCTGGCTGCGCAGCGATGAGACGGCATCGAGCATCAGCGGCAATGCGGCGATGTGATCGAGGTGGGAGTGCGTGAGGAAGACGTGGTCAATCTGGCGCATTTCTTCCAGCGTCAAATCCCCCACGCCAGTGCCTGCATCGATCAGGATGTTGTGATTGACCAGAAAAGACGTGGTTCGGCAGTCGCGGGCGATGGCGCCTGAGCAGCCGAGAACGCGGACTTTCACTGAAGTGTTCCTATCATGGGCATGCTGAGAACTTTTCCATCCATCATTTGGTATCGAAATGGGTGGCACCATCCCAATCCGAAGGAGGAGGGCGGGACATCATCTCTTCCAGGCGGGACGCATACAGTGCATAGAGCACGGATTGGGGCGCTTGGTGCCGTAAAGCGGCCAAGCTTTGGCCGCATTGTGCCCAGTCTTGGGCCCGGTAGTGTGCAAGCACTTGCTGCCAGCAGGCCAATTCATCAGCATTCAGCGCAGACGCTTGGCTTTGGTCGGCCAAGGGGGTGTAGATGTTCACACTCTGGGCTTTGCCTTTGACGCGCACCCGATCCAGTTCTTGCCATACGAAACCTGACGCCAGGTTTCGCGTCGATTCACTGGCGATGATGGAAACGCCATAGGTCTTGCACAGCCCTTCAAGGCGCGAACCCAGGTTGACCGCATCGCCGATGACGGTGTAGCTCAACCGAATGTTGGAGCCCATGTCACCAACGCACATGAGCCCGGTGTTCAGACCAATGCCAACGCCAATTTCCGGCAAGCCTTGCGCGCGATGCTCCTGGTTGAGTTGCTCAACCGCCCGGGCCATGCCCAAAGCCGCACGCACAGCGCACGCAGCGTGGTCTTGTGCAGGCACAGGAGCGCCCCAGAAAGCCATCACGCAGTCGCCCATGTATTTATCGATGGTGCCCCGCTCACCCTGGATGACTTCCGTCAGCCGCGTGAACACCCGGTTCAAAAGCGCTTGCAGCTGCAGCGGTGGCATGCATTCAGACAGGGCAGTGAAGCCTCGCATGTCGCAGAACATCACCGTGAGTTCCCGACTGTCTGCTTGCATGCTGTAGTGCTCGGGATGCTTGAGCATCTCATCCACCAGTGGGGGCGGAACGTAAGAGCGAAAACGCGAAGCCAGAGCGCGTTTGGCCCGGCTTTCAAACAAATAGCCATGGGCGATGTTGACCGCTGTGGCTGTGAATACCAGCGCAAGGGCGGTTGCCAACGGCATTGCCAGCCCGTGCGTCCGATACAACCAGAAATTGAGCAGGGTCAGAGCAAGGAACACCGCCGCGCTCAGCAACAACGCGGGGCCAGCCGGCAGCACTGACAGCCCTAGCGCGAGGACCAGCCCCACCACCAGAAGCTGCAGAATATCGAAACCGCGTGCGTAATCCGGGATAGCGATGGTGCTGCCGTCCATCAGTGCCGTCAGCATACTGGCATGGGCTTCTACGCCGGGATACACCGGGCCGACCGGGGTGGTACGCACATCTTGCAGCCCCGGAGCCGAGGTGCCTATCAAGACGGCTTTGTCCGCCAGGGTACCTTCCGCTATTTTTCCTTCCAGCAAGTCGCTGGCAGAAATGTAGGCATAGGAACCGCCCTCGGGGCCGCCGGGGCCTCGGAAAGGGATGAGCATGGCCAGCCGCTCATCCACGGGCAAAGCCATGCGGCGCGTGCCGTCTACCAAGACCACGCTTTCCAGTGTGTCATGGGTGCCGAGAGAAGCCGTCGCCGGAAAGCCGGGCTCCACGGTGGGCCCGCCCATCATGGCGCGAAACATGGCCAGAGCCAGCGACTCGTAATATTGGCCCTGGTATTCAGCCAGCAACGGCAAGCTGCGAACGACACCATCGCTGTCGCCGATGGTGTTGAAGAACCCAGCCTGAGCGGCAGCCTGATTCAATTCGCTGAGATTGGCTCCGTAGCCATTCCAGGTGGTGGCTGCCAGCGGCCTGCCGCGCAGCTGGGCGCCAGTCACCACCGGCAAAGGGAGCGCACCTTGGGTGTGCCCCTGCCGATCACTGGTGAAGTAGTAGCCCAGCACCGCCGCATGCCCATGAAGGCTGCGAGCAAACAAAGCATCGTGGTCAAGGGAAGGAGCCAAGCGAGCCAGTTGCTCGGCAAAGCCAGGAGTTTTGGCCAAGGGCCCTCGCTCCAAGGCGCGCAGGGATGCCAGCCCGGAGCTGTTGTCGCGCTCGGCAAACACCACATCGAAGCCCACCACAGACACACGCTGGCGTGCGAACAATTCTTGGGTCAGATCTGCGAGTTTGTCTCGGCCCCAGGGCCAGCGCCCGATGCGATCGATGCTCTTTTCATCGATGTCCACAATAACGATGCGCTCGTCGAGGGTTCGCGACATCCCCAGGCGCAGGCGGGCGTCGTAGATGAACTGGTCCAGCCGCTCCAGCAGCGGCAGGGGCATGGCGGCCGAAACATGCAAAAGCGCCAGTGCCAGCGGGATCAACGTGAGCAGCACGCGGCGCCAGCGGCGAAACAACAAGGAGCTGCGCATGGGCTCAACGCACCAAGCCCTAGCGAGCCGCCAGGGCTTGGCGGTCACATCAATCAGGTTTGTTCGAACTGCATTTCAGTGCCCGCGAGTTCCAGTTTGTCACCGCTTTTGAGCGGGACAGGGCTGGAGCCAATCGCCACACCATTGAGCAGAGGCATGTCCAGGCCTTCCACATGGGCCAGCACAAAGCCCTGAATGCGCTTGGTGATGGAAGCCACGGCAACACCGGGTTTGCCGATGGTGGTCACCACCTTGTGCAAGGCGACTTCGCGGCCAGCCGCTGCGCCCGACAGCACCCGGATAACGGCATTCATAGGGGCAGGAGGCGCAACCACACCACCGGGCCTTGCCGCCGGATTCAGCGCCGGAGCCATCCCCGGCTTGAACACCATGGTCTTCTCGAAGTTCTGGGCGTCTGCATCTTGCAGGAAGCGAATCTTGTATTTGCCCACCTCAATGGTGTCGCCGTTGCGCAACTCCTGGCGCTTGACTGCCTTGGCGTTGACGTAGGTGCCGTTCGTGCTCCCCAGGTCTTCAATCTCGACACCGTCAGGCATCATGTGGATAGCCGCGTGTTCACCGCTCACCGCCAGGTTGTCGATCACGATGTCGTTGTACGGGCGGCGGCCCAGCGTCGTGCGCTCTTTGGTGAGTTGCACTTCTTTGATGACGACGCCGTCGATCGAAACGATCATTCTGGGCATGATGATCTACTCCTGATTTGATGATTTGTTGTGTTGCTGTCCGTCAGGCAGAGCCCAAAAGACGGGACATGAGGCTGCGTTTTTTTCCTCCGGCAGCAGCCTGCGCCAGCAATACGCTGACGTTATCACGACCGCCGTGGGCATTGGCCGTGTCAATGAGCCGCCCCGCTTTGTCTTCCAGAGAGCCAGGCGTGCACAGCAAGTCTGCCAGCTCTTCGTCGTTGACCATTTCGGTCAAACCGTCAGAGCACATCACAAACAGGTCGCTGGGCGCCACTTGAAATTCGTTCACTTCCATTTGCACATGCGGCTCTACGCCCAACGCGCGGGTGACCAAATTGCGGTTGGACGACGCGGCTGCCTGCTCCCGGGTCAATATGCCTGCATCGACCTGTTCCTGCAACCAGGAATGGTCTCGCGTGATTTGCTGCAACACCCCTGCGCGCAAGCGGTAGCAGCGTGAATCACCGATGTGGCCGAGGATGAGGCGATCGCACTGAAAAACGCCCACCACCAACGTGGTGCCCATGCCGGAGTACTGCGGGTTGGACAGCGAAGCGCCCAAAATGGCATGGTTGGCGTTTTCCACACACAACTCCAGCGCCCGCCGCACATCCGTGGCAGGGGGCGCAGTCCCGGCCTGGGCCAGCCAGCGACCCATTTCCGTGCAAATGTAGGCAATGGCCATTCCGCTGGCAATTTCGCCCGCGTTGTAGCCACCCATGCCGTCAGCCAAGACGGCCACCTGGGCTTCCCGATCGACAGCCACGGCGTCTTCATTGTTGGCGCGCACGCGCCCCCGGTCGGTTTGGGCGAAAAATTCGTATGTCATGGATTGGGAAGCGCGTCATCCCACAGGGGCAGCCACAGGCCTGGATGCTGGGCTTTGTTGCTGTGGGTGCTCCAGCACCGTGGTTTTTGTCAGCAATATGCTTTGCTCTGCAGGGGAGCGGTCTGGATCATAGACGACTGCCGCAGTTACTTCGCCAATACTTTGTTGCAGAGCGTTGTCCATGGCGTGCGTGAACGCTTGCGCCAGCTGCGCACCTGTCTGGTAACGGTCCTCGGGCCGCTTGTTCAACGCCTTGGCCACCAGTGTTGCTACGGCCTCGGGCAAGTCGGGGCGCAGCGTGCGAACATCTGGCGCTGGCACATGAACGATCTTGTGCATGAGTTCTGGCATCGACTCGGCTCGCAGCGGCAATGCGCCCGTGAGCAGCTGGAACAGGGTCACACCCAACGCGTACAGATCTGTTCGCCCATCCACCTTGGCACCACACAGCTGTTCAGGCGACATGAAGCTGGGCGTGCCCAACACGATGCCCGTGCGCGTCTTGCTCGCATCGGTAATACGGGCTACTCCAAAATCCATCACCTTCACCGTGTCGGTGGCAGGGTCCCACATGATGTTCGCGGGTTTGACATCGCGATGCACGACATGCTTCGCATGAGCATAATCCAGGGCACTTGCTACCCGAGCGCCAATGACCAACACCTGCGCCACAGGCAACAGGTGGGGGGTTTGAGTGAAAGCGGTCAGGTCCGTGCCGGCCACGAACTCCATCGTGATGTAGGCGAGCCCCTGCGCTTCCCCAGAGCCATCAATGGTCACGATGTTCGGGTGCTCCAACCGCCCTGCGGCTTCTGCCTCTTTGAAAAAACGTTCGCGGGCATCCACCAGCGCAGCCCCCTCAAACTCCTGGTGCAGGGCCAAGGTTTTGATCGCCACCATTCGGCCTGAGCGCAAGTCTCGCCCTTGGTAGACGACCCCCATCGCGCCCTTGCCCAACTCGTGCTTGAGCTCATAGTGCGCAAATGCACCGGAGGCCTTTTGGCGCGGCAGCGTTTCTTGCACGGAGGCAGGCAGTGACGAAGCACCTTCGCCAAAGCTACTGCCAGCGCCATGGCCTGGCGAAATGCCAGCCTGGGCCAGCAAGTGGGTCTTGGCATGGCGGTAGCGTGCCCGCGCATCTTTGTATTCGGCATCGCGATGCACCAGATGCTTGAACACCTTCTTGGCCAGAGCAAAGTCTTTTTTGCGCTCAAAGTCCTTGCCCAGGTGGTAGAGGTTTTCCTTCAATGCGTCGCTGGTCGGCAGTAGCTTGAAGCGCTCAAAGGCCTGCAGCAACTCACCACGACCATGCAGGGCCAGCGCCATCATGCGCTCGGCATCGGCAGAGCCTTGCGGCACTTCACCCGGCGTGCGTTTTGGTAATGCAGCCCAAACACTGCACAGCATCTGCCCCCACAGCACCACTGCGGCGGCGGCCAAAAGAGGCACCATGTGCAAGGCGCGTTGCAGCCACCACCATTGCATGGCAACCAGCAACGTGGCCAGCCCCAGTGCAACGCCCCAGGCCACTCTTGTGCGCAAACCGGGCAGCGCCACAACCACCAAAGCCATGGCGAGCACCGCACCCCATGCCAGGGTGTGGGCCCAGTTTGGAGCCGTCACGGAGCGGGCCACACGCAATCCGACCAAGGTCTGGGCCACCACATCGGATGCGTGCAAAGACGAGCCCCCCGGTACGGTCCACACAGCGGCTTGCGGCCCTGCCGTCATTCCTACCACCACGGTCTTGTCGCGCAGGGCTGCCGGTGGCACTTGGTTAGCCACCACATCGGCTGCCGCCAACCGAGGCAGGGATACGCCAAACACTGGGCGCATCACCGCACCCGCATCCACCCCCACCGCCAAGCTGCCCAGCAGCAGACCAGGGCTGGAACTGCCGCCTCTCCAAGAAATATCTTCGGCGCTGAGATGCAACACACGCTGGGCAGCCAGCAGCGCAAGCGCAGGCACTCCCACGCTATCGTGGTTGAGTACCAGAGGCACCTGCCGGAGAATGCCATCGCTGTCAGCCCCCCATTGCAAATGCCCCACGCCTGCAGCCGCCTCCGCAAAAGGCCCCATCTGCACGGGCACCATGGCTGGCCCACGGCCGCCAAGGGCTGCCAAGGTACTGCGATGAAAAGCCGGTGGCAGTGAAGCGGCAGGCCCTTTGTCCGCAAATACCGCTGGCCAGATCACGTTTTGGGCCTGGGCAATGCTGCTCACCAGCGCTTGTGCATCGGTCGGCATGGCAGGCGACGCCAACGGCACGGCATACACCACGGTGCTGGCGCCTGCCTGGGCCAGGCGGTCAATCAAGGCGGCATGGTTGTCATAGGACCAGTTACCGCCAGCCGCTGCCAAGCTACGGGCATCGATGTCCACCAACACCGCCTCGCTCATCGCGCCGGGCGAAGCGTGGGCCACAGCAGCGTCGTACAAGATCTGCTGGGCCTGAGGCAATACACCCGCAAGCCACAAGCCTCCCGTCAAAGCCAGGGCCGTGGCGGCGCTGATCCATCCTGTCCACCGCCTTGGTTCTGCCCTGCGCTCCGGTAATTTTCTGGCCACTGCAATCCACGTTCCATTCTGTGAGTGGATGTAAAAAGCAAAAATTAAGCCCGTTCGCCACACGGCGGATAGATGCTCCCCCACCCGCCTTGCCAGGGCGCCCGACACTCTGGCGGTGCCGCTGTTTGTCGCCTGCCACCCTCGTAGCGACAAATTTGTCACACCAATCTCTCAAGCTTGTCCGAGCATTCCGGTCTGCCTGAACAGCAAAAAAAAGCACCCGCGACCAAACGGTGGCGGGTGCAGTCAACGGTACGGGGCAGGCCAACCCATGGGCTGGCCTGGAACCGCTGGATTACTTCAGCTGGGCCTTGAGCAGCTTGCCCAGTTCCGAAGGGTTGCGGGTGATGACGAAACCCGACTCTTCCATGATGGCGAGCTTGGCGTCAGCCGTGTCAGCGCCGCCAGAGATCAGCGCGCCAGCGTGGCCCATGCGCTTGCCGGGAGGGGCCGTCACGCCAGCGATGAAGCCCACCACGGGCTTCTTCATGTTGGCCTTGCACCACTGGGCGGCTTCGGCTTCGTCAGGGCCGCCGATTTCGCCGATCATGATCACGGCATCGGTGTCTGGATCGTCGTTGAAAGCCTTCATCACGTCGATGTGCTTCAGGCCGTTGATGGGGTCGCCACCAATGCCCACGGCGGTCGACTGGCCCAGGCCCACTTCGGTCAGCATGGCCACGGCTTCGTACGTCAGCGTGCCCGAACGGGACACCACGCCGATACGGCCCTTGCGGTGGATGTGACCGGGCATGATGCCGATCTTGATTTCGTCGGGCGTGATGATGCCGGGGCAGTTGGGGCCCAGCAGCAGGGTCTTCTTGCCGCCAGCAGCTTCCTTGGCCTTCATCTTGTTGCGCACCATCAGCATGTCCTTGACAGGAATGCCTTCGGTAATGCAGATGGCCATGTCCAGGTCGGCTTCCACCGCTTCCCAGATGGCATCCGCAGCGCCTGCTGGAGGCACGTAGATCACCGACACGGTGGCGCCGGTTTGCTGGGCGGCTTCCTTGACGGAGGCGTAGATCGGGATGTTGAAGATCGACTCGCCAGCCTTCTTGGGGTTCACGCCCGCGACAAAGCAGTTCTTGCCGTTTGCGTATTCCTGGCACTTTTCGGTGTGGAACTGGCCAGTCTTGCCCGTGATACCCTGGGTGATGACCTTGGTGTCTTTGTTGATGTAGATCGACATGTATGTTCTCCGGGCTTACTTGACGGCAGCAACGATCTTGGTCGCGGCTTCGGCCATGGTGTCTGCAGCAATGATGGGCAGGCCGGACTCGGCCAGCATCTTCTTGCCCAGCTCTTCATTCGTGCCCTTCATGCGCACGACCAGCGGCACGTTCAGGTTCACGGCCTTGCAAGCGGTGATCACGCCGGTGGCGATGGTGTCGCACTTCATGATGCCGCCGAAGATGTTGACCAGAATGCCCTTGACCTTGGGGTTCTTCAGCATGATCTTGAAGGCTTCGGTGACCTTCTCGGGGGTAGCACCGCCGCCCACATCCAGGAAGTTGGCGGGCTCGCCGCCGAACAGCTTGATGGTGTCCATGGTGGCCATGGCCAGGCCAGCGCCGTTCACCAGGCAGCCGATGTTGCCGTCCAGGCTGATGTAGGCCAGGTCGAACTTGGACGCTTCCACTTCGGCGGGATCTTCTTCGTCCAGATCGCGGTAGGCCACGATTTCGGGGTGGCGGAACAGGGCGTTGGCGTCAAAGTTGAACTTCGCGTCCAGGGCCATCAGGTTGCCCTTGGAGTCGCAGTTCAGCGGGTTGATTTCCACCAGCGACGCATCGGTGTCCATGTAGCACTTGTAGATCTTGGCGAAGATGTCTACGGCTTGGTCGATGGAAGCGCCAGTCAGGCCGATGGCGGCTGCCACCTTCTTGCTCTGCTCGGCAGTGATGCCGACCAGCGGGTCGATCATCTCGGTGACGATCTTCTCGGGAGTGGAGTGAGCCACTTCTTCGATGTCCATGCCGCCTTCGCTCGAAGCGATCAGGGCCACCTTCTGCGTGGCGCGGTCGGTCACCAGGGACACGTACAGTTCGTTCTTGATGTCGGCGCCGTCTTCGATGTACAGGCGTCGAACCTTCTGGCCTTCGGGGCCGGTCTGGTGCGTGACCAGTTGCATGCCCAGAATTTGCTCGGCCAGCTTCTTGACGTCGTCGATATTCTTGGCAACCTTCACGCCGCCGCCCTTGCCACGGCCACCGGCGTGGATCTGGGCCTTGACCACCCACACGGGGCCGCCGAGCTTTTGTGCAGCTTCCACGGCTTCTTGCACCGTGAAAGCGGGAATGCCGCGCGGAACGGGCACACCAAATTGACGCAAGATTTCCTTGCCTTGGTATTCGTGAATCTTCATGAGGTCTCTCTCAGGGAAGGATGGTAGTTACCCGTTTGCCATGAACAGATTGTCTGGCCGCGGGCTTGGGACATGGCAACCCGCGACTGTATCATGCTGCAACGCACCATCCTTGTGGGAAACTTACGGCCCCCACGCACCCGGGCAAGTCATACAGGGCAAGCGCCTGTCGCAGCCCCCTCTCTTTTTCGCAGGAGCACACCCCCATGTCCAAAGTCTTTATCGATGGCGAAGCCGGCACCACGGGCCTGCAGATCCGTGAACGCCTGCAAGCCATGCCGCAAATCGAGCTGGTGAGCATTGCCCCCGAACTGCGCAAAGACCCCGCCGCCAAGCGCGACCTGATTGCGGGCGTGGACCTGGTGGTGCTGTGCCTGCACGACGACGCAGCCCGCGAGACCGTGGCCATGGTCGATGAGATTGAGCGCAGCACGGGCCGCACGGTGAAAGTGATTGATGCCAGCACCGCGCACCGCACGGCCGATGGCTGGGTGTACGGCTTTCCAGAACTGGCCGCTGCACAGGCCCAGGCTGTGCGCGAAGCCTCGCGCGTTTCCAACCCTGGCTGCTATGCCACTGGCGCCATCGCACTGCTGCGCCCCTTGGTGGATGCAGGCTTGATTCCTGCCGACTACCCCCTGAGCCTGCCCTCGGTGTCGGGCTACTCGGGCGGCGGCCGCACCATGATCGAAGCCTACGAGGCAGGCACGGCCGCGCCGTACGAAGCCTATGCCCTGGGTCTGGCACACAAGCACATCCCAGAGATCCTGCGCTACACCGGCCTCACACGCCGCCCTGTGTTCATCCCGGCGGTGGGCAACTTCCGCCAGGGCATGCTGGTGCAACTGCCGCTGCAGTTGGACTTGCTGCCCGGCGCGCCCAAGGCCAGCGACCTGCACGACGCACTCGCCAGCCACTACAGCCGTACCAACACACCCGAGCAGTGGGTCAGCGTGCTGCCCCCTACCGATGACTTGAAACTGGCCGCCGACACGCTGGCTGACACCAACAAGCTGGAATTGCGCGTGTTTGCCAACGAGCAGTACCGCCAGGCCGTGGCCGTGGCGCGCCTGGACAACCTGGGCAAAGGCGCCAGCGGCGCTGCTGTGCAGAACCTGCAATTGATGCTGGGCGTTTAAAACGCCCCTTGGCGCCGGGCGTGGATGCATTGCGCATTCACGGACTCAATCCTCGTCGCCACCCCTAGCGCCCTGCACCGCACGGCGCACCACGTCGCCAGAAAACCCCCGGGCCAGCAAAAACCGCATGTGCTTGGCTCGGGTTTGCGGGTCTGCTGCAGGCTCGCCAAACTTGCGGCGCCACACCTCGCGGGCACGTTCCAGCTCAGTATCTTGCAGCCGGGCCACGGCTTGCTGCACCGCCTCTGCACCCAAGCCCTTGGCATGCAGCTCTTGCCGGATGCGCGCAGCGCCCAGGCGACTCGCGCGCCGGTTCAGCACCGAATCGACCACCCGCTCCTCGCTGATGAAGCCCTTGGCCTGCAAGCCATCGAGTACCGCGTTCAAGTCCTCGCCCTCTTGCACATGGGGGCCGAGCTTGCGCTGCAACTCGGCCCGTGAATGCTCCCGCTGGCTCAGCAAGCGCAGCGCGCGACCCGTGAGCGATAGCGTGGTGAAACCCATGGCAGATGAAATGCTTCTGTTTTGATAGCTGCCAGCGCTTACAAATCAAGCGCTAGCGGGCTATTTTTCTTAAAACTCAGGCGCAGCCGCACACTCACCGGCTGCGGCAGGGGCCTGCAGCGCGCCGGGCAGCAGGGCGATGCCCAGGCCTTCGCGCACCTTGTTCTATTGATCCGGCACGGTTTATTGCAGAGTCCCGATGCCGTTCAACTTGAGCCCGTCGAGGGGCTTCGACACCTCAGCCCGAGCAAGGTTTACGAATAAAGCCTGCCGGATCAATAGTGAAACTGCGGTCCACTCGGCTTACGCCTCGTCTGCAGCACTGGCTGCCGCCAATGCCGCAGGCAACAGGGCGATGCCCAGTTGCTCACGGACCTTGTTTTCAATCTCATGCGCCAAGTCGGGGTTCTCGCGCAGAAACTCGCGGGCGTTGTCGCGGCCCTGGCCGATCTTCTCGCCGTTGTAGGCATACCAGGCACCGCTCTTTTCGATGATCTTGGCGCTCACGCCCATGTCGATGATCTCGCCCTCGCGGCTGATGCCCTCGCCAAACAGGATGTCGAACTCCGCCGTCTTGAAGGGGGGGCTGACCTTGTTCTTCACCACCTTCACCTTGGTTTCGTTGCCGATGGCTTCATCGCCCTTCTTGATGGTGCCGGTGCGGCGAATGTCCAGACGCACCGAGGCGTAGAACTTCAGCGCGTTACCGCCCGTGGTGGTTTCGGGGCTGCCGAACATCACGCCGATCTTCATGCGGATCTGGTTGATGAAGATGACCGTGCAGTTGGTCTTCTTGATCGTGGCCGTGAGCTTGCGCAGCGCCTGGCTCATCAGGCGGGCCTGCAGGCCGGGCAGGGCGTCGCCCATTTCGCCTTCGATTTCGGCCTTGGGGGTGAGCGCTGCCACCGAATCCACCACGATCAGGTCCACAGCGCCCGAGCGCACCAGGCTGTCCACAATCTCCAGCGCTTGCTCGCCGGTGTCGGGCTGGCTGATGAGCAGGTCAGACAGTTGCACGCCCAGCTTCTGGGCGTATTGCACATCCAGCGCATGTTCGGCATCGACAAACGCGCAGGTGCCGCCCTGCTTTTGCATCTCGGCAATCACCTGCAGCGTCAGGGTGGTCTTGCCCGACGACTCAGGGCCATAGATTTCGATGACACGGCCACGGGGCAGGCCGCCCACGCCCAGCGCAATGTCCAGGCCCAGCGAGCCGGTGGAAACCACCTGGATGTCCTCAATGGCCTCGCCTTCGCCCAGGCGCATGATGGTGCCCTTGCCAAACTGCTTCTCAATCTGCGCCAGCGCTGCGGCCAAGGCCTTGGCCTTTTCGGTGTTCACGGGCAGGGCGGGGTTGGTACCTTTGACGTCCATGGAAGGGCTCCTGAATAAAACGAAGTGATCGGGTGGGCCAGTGATCAAAATACTGTTATTAACAACAGCACTGGCTGCTTGACCAGTAATGTAGATGCGCAAAATGACTAAGTAAACAATTTTTTAGTCAGTTTACCTTACCATCTACCAACCACTCCTTTAGCCCACCATGCACCCCACACCCCCCTGCACCACCCCACCCGACGATGCCTGGCGCCAGACCCACCTGGGCCGCCTGCTGGGCCACGCCATGCGGCGCTTTGATACACGGGTGCTGCAGCTCATGGCGCGCAATGTGGAAGTGCCCCTGGCCCTGTCCAACCTGGCCGCACGCGACCAGGTGGGCGCCGCGCACATCCACCTCACGCGGCACTTGTCCCTGGGGGGCGACCGGCTGACCGACCTGGCCCAGCGCGCGGGCATGACCAAGCAATCCATGGCGCAGCTGGTAGACCAATGCGAGGCCTGGGGCCTGGTCACCCGCGGGCCCGACCCGCACGATGCCCGGGCGCGCCGCGTGCTGTTCACCCCCACCGGGCTGGCGTGGCTGCAAGGGTTTCGGGATGCCGTAACGCAGGCCGAAGCAGAGTTCCGCGCCGAAGTGGGCAACGACGTTGCCACCGTGGTGGCGATTGGACTGGAGGCCTATGCGGGGGGCAGCGACTGACCCATGCCCCCCAACTAACCCCATCACCCCCCTGGCCACAAACCGGCATACTGGGCAACACAGTTCATGCCCCAATGCCGGTCCGGGCGGCCCGGCCAGCCGCCCCCACCCACACAGCCTTGCCTATGCATGCAGCCTTCCCGTTGATTCACCCACCCCTCCAGCAAGCCCAGCCCGGTGCCACCGGCACGCCTGGGCAGCCCGCCATGGTCAGCACCGTGCCCGGCACCACACCGCTGGTGTTTGACTCCCCCCACAGCGGTACGCACTACCCGCCGGACTTCCGCTCCGCCTGCAGCCTGCCCACCCTGCGCCGCGCCGAAGACACGCACGTCGAAAAAATCTACGCCTTCGCCCCCGCCTTGGGCGTGGCCTGGGTCGAAGCCCACTTCCCCCGCATCTACCTGGACGCCAACCGCGACACCCTGGAGCTGGACACCACCCTGCTCGACGCCCCCTGGCCCGACGCAGTCGCAACAGACCCCGCCGTGCTGAACAAAGTGCGCCTGGGCAAGGGCCTGATCTGGAAGTTCACCGACGAAGGCGAGGCCATCTATAACCGCCTGCTCAGCGTGGAAGAGGTGCGCGCCCGCATCGACCGCTGCTGGCGCCCCTACCACGCCGCCGTGGCCCAGGCCATTGACGCCGCCCACGCCCGCCACGGTTACAGCATTCACATCAACTGCCACTCCATGCCCGCCATATCGGCCAGCCACGCCACCGACTTTCCGGGCCTGGTGCACGCCGACTTTGTGGTGGGCGACCGCGACGGCACCACCGCCAGCCCCGCCCTGTCGGCCCTGGTGTGCGAGCACCTGCGAGAGCGGGGCTACAGCGTGGAATACAACCACCCCTACAAAGGCGTGGAACTGGTGCGCCGCTACAGCGCCCCCGCCCAGCACCGCCACAGCATCCAGCTCGAAATCAACCGCAAGCTCTACATGGACGAAGGCACGCTGGCGATCCACCCGGAGGGCATGGCGCGGCTGCAGGCGGATTTGAAGGCGTTGACGGAGAAGTTGTTGGGGACCGATCCGCGGGGGTATACCGCAAGGCGTAGACCGAGCAGGTGAAATCATTCACTCGAAGTACTATCTCAGCCTACGGGAAATTGCAAATCTTTTTGGCAGTAGGCTGAAGCGTCGATTTAGAATTTAGATGGAAAATTACTGCTTTACAAACTCGTTATTGACAAGTTTGAGCGAGTATGAAACTACTTTGGTAGGGGCGTTCTGCTGATCCTTTGGGCCATAGGTAATACCCTTAACCAGCAGCTGCCCATTCTTCCCAGAAATGCTAGTTAATCGAACGAGATCCATTTCAGGAAATTTGTAATCGGTTCTTACAACAGGTGCTGCGGAGGAGAAGCCACTGTGTTCTACAACAGTGAAGTTGGGGACAATCGTGCCACTGCCTCCCGCGCAACCTACATCCCCTTCCCAATAAACAACAAAAATGGCTCCCAAGCCACCGAAATCGGCCATCCCCGATTTAATTTTGACCGCTTTATATTGGTTTTTTTGATAATCACCAATCTCTTCCAACTGACAGGCTACCACTTCACTATATTTTTTTGCTATACGTGACGCATCGCGCTCGTCCGCAGCATATGCATTAATGGCGATTGCGGCAAAAGACAAGAAAGCAACAGACTTCTTCATTGAAATTTCCTGATTAAAAATGTGCACAAAGCAGTGTAGACGCGAAAAATCCATAGGATAACCAGAGCGCCTTAAATATTCCGGATATAAAATTCACCTAAAAATGTCTTGCAGCAATATTTTGCACACAGGCACGATTATAAAAATCTAGGCATAAACTATCGAAACCCGGCGAGCGTCAGGCTTCGCAGACTATAGCGTGCTAATAGGCTGCGCCGAGCGCGACTTCTGTACGCTTGTGGCGCCGATTAATCTGAGTCAAGGACTGGGTTTGATAGGGCAAACCTCTGAAGACTCAAGGCCGGTCACAACCCGTGCGCATTGCCTTGTCCTACGCACGCAAGGTTTTTTGCAACCCAGAACCAGCCCACTTGCACGTCCTTCGCCACCCTAGAATCTGTGGCAGTAAATGCCGCCTCGGAGCCATCGGCGGCGCCGCCCCAGACACCCCCAGGAGACCCTTTCATGCGCATCCTTATCGCCGAAGACGACCAAGTGCTGGCCGATGGCCTGTTGCGCACGCTGCGAGCCTCGGGGGCGGTGGTGGACCATGTGGCCAGTGGCAGTGAGGCCGATGCGGCGCTGCTGACCAACAACGAGTTTGACCTGCTGATTCTGGACCTGGGCCTGCCCAAGATGCATGGACTGGAGGTGCTCAAGAAGCTGCGCAGTCGCGGCTCGGCGTTGCCGGTGCTGATCCTCACGGCGGCCGACAGCGTGGAAGAGCGCGTGAAGGGGCTGGACTATGGCGCGGACGACTACATGGCCAAACCGTTCAGCCTGCAGGAGCTGGAGGCCCGCGTGCGCGCCCTCACGCGCCGGGGCATGGGCGGGGCCAGTAGCGCCATCAAGCACGGGCCGCTGGTGTACGATCAGGCGGGGCGCGTAGCCACCATTGACGGCAAGATGGTGGAGCTATCGGCCCGCGAACTGGGCCTGCTGGAAGTGCTGCTGCAGCGCGCTGGCCGCCTGGTGAGCAAGGAGCAACTGGTGGAGCGCCTGTGCGAGTGGGGCGAAGAGGTGAGCAACAACGCGATTGAGGTCTACATCCACCGCCTGCGCAAGAAGATCGAGAAGGGCCCGATCCGCATTGCCACGGTGCGCGGGCTGGGCTATTGCCTGGAAAAGATCCCGGGCTAGCCGCATTCACCCAGAGCGCATTTAACTATGAAATTGATAGCTGCTAGCGCTTTCCCAATAAGCGCTAGAGCCGTATTTCACTACAAACCGGGCGTGCGGTGAAGATTTTCCAGCGCGAGCAGCGCTCCCTCTTCGGCGAAATCCTCGACTGGATGCTGACGCCGCTGCTGCTGCTGTGGCCGGTGAGCCTGGCGCTGACCTGGCTGGTGGCGCAGGGCCTGGCCAACAAGCCGTTTGACCGCGCGCTGGAATACAACGCACACGCCCTGGCCCAACTGGTGGGCGTGCCCGCGGACGGCGGCAAGGGCGGGGTGCAGTTCAACCTGCCGCAGCCGGCCAGCGAGATCTTGCGCGCAGATGATTCCGACATCGTTTACTACCAGGTGATGGGGCCGGGGGGTGAATTCCTCTCGGGCGAGCGCGAGTTGCCCGAGCCCCCCGCCGAAGAAACCCCCTTGCCCGGCGAGGTGCGCCTGCGCGATGCGGAGCTGCGCGGGGTGGAGATTCGCGTGGCCTACATCTGGGTGCGGCTGCCGCTGCAGGGCGGGCCGCTGGCGCTGGTGCAGGTGGCCGAGACGCGCGAGAAGCGCAGCGTGCTGGCCACCGAAATCATCAAGGGCGTGATGCTGCCGCAGTTCGTCATCTTGCCGCTGGCGGTGCTGCTGGTGTGGCTGGCGCTGGCGCGGGGCATTCAGCCGCTGAACCAGCTGGAACAGCGCATTCGCGCGCGCAGCCCGGACGACCTTTCGCCCCTGGACGACCGCACCGTGCCGCTGGAGGTGGCGCCGCTGGTGTCGTCGGTGAATGACCTGCTCACGCGGCTGAACGAATCGCTGGCCACGCAAAAGCGCTTTCTGGCCGACGCCGCCCACCAGCTGAAAACGCCGCTAGCGGGCCTGCGCATGCAGGCTGATCTGGCGCAGCGCGAGGGCACGAGCACGGAAGAACTCAAGCGCTCGCTGCAGCACATCGGGCGCTCCAGCATCCGCGCCACGCACACCGTGAACCAGTTGCTGGCGCTGGCGCGGGCCGAAGGCAGCAGCGCGGGCATTGCACGCCAACCGTGTGATCTGGCCGAACTGACGATTGAGGTGGTGCGCGATTCCGTGCCCCGCGCGATGGACAAGCACATCGACCTGGGCTACGACGGTGCCGAGCCTGGCTCGCCCGGCGTGCAGCTCAGCGGCAACCCCACGCTGCTCAAGGAGCTGGTGCGCAATCTGGTGGACAACGCGATCAACTACACGCCGTCTACCGCCGACAAGCCGGGGGTGGTCACGGCCCGCGTGCTGGCCGACACCTTTGGCCATGTGCTGATGCTGCAGGTGGAAGACTCCGGCCCCGGCGTGCCCGAGGCCGAGCGTGAGCTGGTCTTCCAGCCCTTTTACCGGGTGCTGGGCAGCGAGGCCGATGGCTCGGGCCTGGGCCTGCCCATCGTGATGGAGATTGCGGCCAAACACCATGCCGAGGTGCTGCTGGAAGACGCCCACCCCGGCCAGAACCCGCCAGGGGCGCGCTTCAGCGTGCGGTTTCCGGCGGACGCGGAAGATGCGGGCTGACCCGCCCGCCTACGCAGCGCTGCGGATGCCCATGATGGCCATGAACAGGTAGCCGTTGTCGGTGGGCGCGCGGTACACGCCCTGGGCCTCGAGCACATAGGCCGCCACGCCTGCCAGCTCCCAGGCATCGACCACGTCGGCCTTCCACTGCGGCACCACCAACGGGGCAAAGTGGTGTTCCCGCCCGTATTCGCGTACGGCGCTGATGCGTCCCACCACGTTGGGGTGCAGGTGGAAGTTGGCCCACGACCAGCGCCAGGTGCCGCTGGTGTTCGAGATGGAGCCGATGAACTCCACATCAGCCACCACCGCTGGCACGCCCGCGTTGGAGAAGGTGAGCGTGGCGCTTTCCTGGTCGTAATCCCAGCGCTCGTGGGTGGCCAGCTTGTGCACGGCGGTGAGCAGCGCCTGGCGTTCGGAGAGCCTTTCATGGCAGGCGGTGACGGCATCCACCCACAGCGCCTGGGTTTCGGAGGACATGGCCTTCACGCTGGCGGCGCGGGCATCTTCGTAGCAGTGGTGGCACACGGCGCGGATGTCGAGCCCGCCTTCGTTGCGCTCGTTCCATTCGCCTTCTTGCTGGAACAGCCGTTCGCACGCGGCGCACCAGGCATCGGGGTGGGGCTTGTCGGCAGAAGGTGGGTCGCAATACCAGGTCTGCACCGGCTGCTCCAGCAGGTGGGCGCACAGGTAGGTGGCCTCGGCAGGGCCGTGGGTGTCGCACTGGAATTCAGACGGAGAGGTGCTTTCGGTCATGGGAGCGAAGGTGAAAACGGCCAGGGGATAGGTGAGGCGCTGCGAGGCGGCATTGTGGCCCAGCGCCACAGGGGCCCACGCTACCGCATGCCGATGACAGGCATCAACGCAGGCAAGGTGCAGGCACCACGCGGTTGCGCCCCCCGGCCTTGGCAGCGTAGAGCGCCTGGTCGGCACGCTCCAGGGTGCCCGCCAAGGGATCGGCAGGGGTGTGCCGCGCCAGGCCAATGGACACCGTCACGGTGATGGGCCCATCGCCCTGCGGCACTGGCACCTGCATGGCTTGCACGGCCTGGCGCAGGCGCTCCATCAGGGCCACGGCTGCTGCGGCGGGGGTGTCGCACAGCAGCAGCACAAACTCTTCGCCACCCCAGCGGGCCAGCTCATCGGTGTCGCGCACATTGCGGCGCACGGTGTCGGCAAAGCTCTGCAGCACCAGGTCGCCAGCGGCGTGCCCGTGGGTGTCGTTGACGACTTTGAAGTGGTCAATGTCCAGCTGGGCAATCAGCAGCGGCGAGCCGCTGCGCAGGCTGCGGCGCTGCTCGAGCTGCATGCGATCGAGCATGGCGCGGCGGTTGAGCAGGCCGGTCAGGCATCGTGCGTGGCCAGCTGGCGGATTTGCTCCAGCGCCCGCGCCAGCTCGGCCTTCTGGCGGCGCAGGTGCTGGCGGGTGGATTGCACGCGGGTGGTGAGGAAGGTGCTGCTGAGCAGCACCACGACCACCATGCCCACGTAGGCTGCAGCGACCACGGTGGGGTAATCAGGCTCGTCGCGCGCGGCCACCACGCCCGATGCCACGCCAAACGCCACCAGGCTGTAGACCAGCACGCCCAGCATCTGCCGGGTGGTGAGCCCGAAGATGCCGAACATGAGGATGATGGCCAGGATGGGGAGCGTGACGCCCCGCGCAGGCCCGGCGATCACAAACGCTGCCGCACAGCAGGTGATGGCGTAGAGGATCTGCGCCAGGGTGAGGGCCGGGTCTTTGAAGCGGCGCGACCAGCCGCTGCGAATGGCTGCGTACACGGCAATCAGCCCCAGAACCGAGCACGCCGTCCACACGCGCACCTCGGACGTGGATGCCAGGCCGGCAGCGGCCACGGAGTTCATCACCACCAGGCAGAACACCATCAGCAACGCCGCGAGCCCCGACATGGCCAGGCGGATGCGCTGGCGCTTGTCGGTGGTCAGCATCCAGTCGGCCCAACGGCGGAAATAGGGGCGCAGCTGCAAAGGGGTGTCTCCGTCGCGTGGTCGATAGCGGCCCGGGGCTTGGCTGCGCGCGGCACGCTGCAGCACTATCGGTGCTTCGGGCAAATTCTACGGAGCACGACTCCTAGGGCAAGCAGGGCTTACACCCTGGCGCAACGCCATTCCATGACCGCCTGCGCCGCTGCAAGCGCCAGGTCGATGGACGAATCAGGCCAGCGTGAGGGCCGCGAGGGCGGCCAGCGGTGCGGTTTCGGCCCGCAGAACGCGGGGGCCCAGCGTGGTGGGCGCAAAGCTGTGCTGCACGGCCAGGGCTTCTTCAGCGGCACTCAGGCCGCCTTCAGGGCCCGAGAGGAACCACACCGGGCTCGCTCCGGCCGCCGCCTGCAGCAGGGGGCGCGTGCCTTCGCGCAGCGACAGCAGCAGGCGCAGGGCCGCTGCAGGGTCTGCAGGCGGCTGCGGGTGGGCGCGCACCCAGCCCGCCAAATCCACCGCATCGTGCACCACGGGCACGCGGTTGCGCCCGCATTGTTCGCACGCGGCCACGGCCACGGCCTGCCAGTGGGCGAGCTTCTTGTCGGCCCGTTCACCTTTGAGCTTGAGCACGCTGCGCTCGGCCACCAGCGGGGTGATGCTGGCCACGCCCAGTTCGGTGGCTTTTTCGACCAGCCAGTCCATGCGCTCGTTGGCCGTGATGCCTGCCAGCAAGTGGATGGCGCGGGGCGCCTCGCGTTCGATGGCGTGGTGGGTGCCCACCTGCACGCGCACGTCGCTGCGGCCCATGCGCAGCACAGTGGCCTCGAATTCGCCGCCCGGGCCGTCGGCCCCGCCGTTAAAGAGGGTGATGCCATCGCCCGGCTGCAGGCGCAGAACCTGCACATGGCGCGCAGCGCCGGGGGGCAGGTCGATTTCGGCACCGGGGGCCAGGTCAGCGGGGCAGTGGAAGCGGGGCATCTACTATTACTTTCATAGCTGCCACCGCTTGCTCAATAAGCGCTGGAGGCCAATTTGACTCAAAACCAGAAGGGCAGCCTCACATGCGGCCGTACGCGAAGCCGGTGACGGGCGTGGTGCCCTCGATCTCATCCACCAGCTGCAGCAGCGGGCCCAGCTGGCGGTAGCGGTTGGCGGTGGAGCGGATGTAATGCAAAAAGCGCGGGGCGTCGGCCAGGTACTTGGGCTTGCCGTCGCGCAAGGTGAGGCGGGCGAAGATGCCGGCCACCTTCAAGTGGCGCTGCAGGCCCATCCATTCGACCGCGCGGTAGAACTCGCCAAAGTCCGCACCCCAGCCGCTGGCGCTGTTGGCCCCTAGCAGCCCGGCCTTGCGGGCTTTTTCCCAGTAACGCACGGTAACGTCGATGACGAATTCCTCTTCCCAGCTGATGAAGGCGTCGCGCAGCAGGCTGGCGATGTCATAGGTGATGGGGCCGTAGACGGCGTCCTGGAAGTCAAGCACCGCCAAGGGGCCGCCCTCTTGCAACGGCACCATCAAGTTTCGGGTCATGAAATCGCGGTGCACAAACACGCTGGGCGCGGCCAGGTTGTGCGCCACGATGAGGTTGAAGGCGTTGTCCAGCGTGGCCTGCTGCTTGTCGGTCAGCGTCACACCGCGGTGGCGGGCCAGGTACCAATCAGGGAACAGCGACAGCTCGCGGCGCAGCAAGGGCTCGTCGTACGCAGGCAGCACGCCGGGGCGCGAGGCCTTTTGCCAGTCCAGCAGCACATCGGTGGCTTGCAGATACCACTTCAGCGCGGCCTGGGGTTTCTCGGGCTGCAGCAGCTCGATCAGGGTCTGCTTGCCCAGGTCGGTCAGCAGCATGAAACCACCGGCTTCGTCCCAGGCCAGGATCTGCGGCACGTTCAGCCCGGCCTCGGCCATCAGGGCCTGCACCTGCACGAAGGGGCGGCAGTTTTCCTTGTCGGGCGGGGCGTCCATGACGATGCAGCTGGCGCCCTGGGCCGTGTCGATGCGCAGGTAGCGGCGAAAGCTCGCGTCGGCCGAGGCGGGGCGCAGCGTGGCTGGCAGCAGCTGGTGGCTGGCCACCAGCGGGGCCAGCCAGGCCTCAAAAGCCGCACGGCGGGCAGGGTCGGCCCAGACCACCGGGGCAGGCGCAGCAGCGCTGCCAGCGGCAGAAGAATCAGGGCGGGAAGGAGAAAGGGGGGAAGAGGGGTGGCTCATGGATAATCGGATTTTAAAACCCGCCTCGCGGCCCCTGCGGCCGGCGCGGGTGATTCCATCTGCCCTCGCCCCCAACGCCCACGTGCCACGCAGCCAGTCCATCACCGCGCAGACCTCCACCCCCCGGACCCGGCCCGCTGCGGCAGCCGCTTTGCGGTTGCGCCCGCCTGTTCCCCGGGCCCTGGCGTATTGCATCGCGCTGGCCTGGTGCGGGCTGCCGCTGGCCGCGCAGGCGCAGGCCGCTGCCCCCAGCGCCTGGGACGAGCCACTGACGCTGCGCAAGTCGCCCGCGCTGCAGGAAACCATTCCCGAATCAGTGCGCACGCAACTGCCGGTGTTCGTCACCGGTGACCGCATCAGCGGCCAGACGGATCTGAACGCCACCATCGAAGGCAACGCCGAACTGCGCCGGGGCGATACCGTCATCCGCGCCGACCGGCTCGACTACAACGTGCCTGAAGACTTGGCCAAGGCGCGCGGCAACGTGCGCATCAACCGCGCAGGCAACAGCTACGAAGGCTCGGCCCTGGATTTGCGGGTGGATGCGTTTGAAGGCTTCTTCACCGACGCGCGCTACCGCCTGCTGGCCACCCAGGCCCACGGCGAGGCGAACCGGGTCGATTTCATTGACCGCGACCGCGCGCTGGTGCACAGCGCCACCTACACCACCTGCCAGCGCGATAACGAAGCCAGCTGGAGCCCCGCCTGGGTGCTGCGCGCCGACAAGATCCGCATCGACAACGAGGAAGAGGTGGGCACAGCCGAGGGCGCGGTGCTGGAGTTCCAGGGCGTGCCGGTGCTGCCCATTCCGTACATCACCTTCCCGCTGTCGGACAAGCGCAAGTCCGGCCTGCTGCCGCCCACCATCGGGCTGGACAGCCGCGACGGGCTGGACTACACGCAGCCCTATTACTGGAACATTGCCCCCAACCGCGACGCCACGCTGCGCGCGGCGCTCATGTCCAAGCGCGGCGCCAACCTGGGCGGCGAGTTCCGCTACCTGGAGCCCACCTACCAGGGCGAGATCAACGCCGACGTGATGCCCAGCGACCGCCTGCGCGACCGCGAACGCTGGGGCATCACCGCCAAGCACCAGGGCGTGATTGATTCGAGCATTGGCGGGCTGGGTTTGAACCTGAACCTCAACCGGGTGAGCGACGACAACTACTGGCGCGACTTTGGCCGCGCCTCAGAGCCGCTGCGCCAGCGCCTGCTGCCCAACGACGCCATGCTGAGCTGGGGCTCGGGCGATTTCTCGGCCCAGGTGCGCACCCTGAAGTGGCAAACCCTGCAGGATGTCACCTCGCCCATCGTCCCGCCGTATGACCGCATGCCGCAGCTGAGCTGGCGCTACACGCCATCCGCCCTGCCCGGCGGGCTGGACGCCAGTGTGGAGCTGGACACCACGCGCTTTGAAGCGGCACGCGCGCTGACCGGCCAGCCTAACGCAGACCGCTCGTATGCACTGGCCCAGATCAGCCGCCCCTTCCTGTCGCCCGGCGGCTTCGTCACGCCCAAGCTGCAGCTGCACACCACGCAGTACCAGTTCGACAGCGCCCTGTCCAACGGCTCGCGCTCGGCCAGCCGCACCCTGCCTACGTTCAGTGTGGACAGCGGGCTGGTGTTTGAACGCGACGCGAATTTCTTCGGCCGCTCGTTCCTGCAAACGCTGGAGCCCCGGGCCTTCTACACCTACACGCCCTTCAGCGACCAGAGCCGCCTGCCGGTGTATGACACCGCCGCCAACGACTTCAACTTTGCCACGGTCTACACCGAGAACGCCTACGGCGGCAATGACCGCATCGCCGACAACAACCTGCTGACGCTGGGCGTGACCACCCGCCTGCTCGACCCCGACACCGGGGCCGAGAACGTGCGCTTTGGGGTCGCTCAGCGCCTGCGCTTTTCCGACCAGGACGTGACCCTGCCGGGCATGGCACCGGTGAGCGAGCGCCTGTCGGACGTGCTGGTGGGCGCGGGCATCAACTGGACGCAGAAGTGGGCGTTTGACTCGCTGGTGCAGTACAACCCCAAGACGCAGCGCTCCATCCGCTCCACCCTCAGCGCCCGCTACAGCCCCGGCAATTACCGCACCGTCAGCGCCGCCTACCGCTTCCAGCGCGGCACCAGCGAGCAGATCGATATCGGATGGCAATGGCCTCTGAACGACCTGTGGGGCGACAAGGGCCAGGACCTGGGAGCCGGGCGCGGGCAAGGCGGCGGCCGCTGGTACAGCGTGGCGCGCCTGAACTACAGCATGCAGGACCGCAAGCTGGTGGACACCGTGGTGGGCCTGGAATACGACAGCTGCTGCTGGATTGGCCGCGTGGTGCTCGAACGCCTGCAAAACAGCACCTCCACCTCCAACACCCGGCTGCTCTTCCAGATCGAATTCGTGGGCTTCTCTCGCCTGAGCCTGGGCTCCAGCACGCTGGAAACCTTCAAGCAACACGTGCCGCGCTACCAGTACCTGCGAGACCAGGTCAGTGCGCCCAGCCGTTTCAGCAACTACGACTAAACCAACACAGCCATGAACCACCGCGTGATGACCTTGGCCCTGGCGGCCAGCCTGGCCTGCCTCGCATCCCAAAGCGCCTTGGCGCAGGGGCTGCGCCCCTCCAGTGGAGCCAGCAAGGGCCTGGCACAAACCCCGGGTGCCGCCGCGCCAGCCGGCACGGCGCCCCTGGCACTGCCCACCCCTTCTGCGGCAGACACCGGCCCCCGCTCGGCCGACTTCATCGTGGCCATCGTCAACTCCGAGCCCGTCACCAACTACGAAGTGCGTTCGCGCGTGGCCCGCATCGAGCAGCAACTGGCACAGCAGGGTGGCAACGCCCCCCGCCCCTCACGCGAACTGATCGCCCGCGAGGTGCTGGAACGCATCATTCAGGAAAAGGTCCAGCTGCAACTGGCCCGCGAAATGAACCTCAAGGTGGACGACTACGCCGTCAACCAGGCCGAGGCGGCCGTGGCCCAGCAAAACGGCCTGACGGTGAGCGAGCTGCAACGCCGCCTGGTCAGTGAAGGCCTGAACCGCGACCGTTTCCGTGAAGAGCTGCGCAACCAGCTGCTGCTTCAGCGCGTGCGCGAGCGCGAGGTGGACGCCAAGGTTCGCGTGAGCGACCGCGACATTGACCAGTTCATCCGCGAGCAGCAGGGCAGCGAAGTCAGCGCGGCAGAAATCAACCTGGCCCATGTGCTGGTGCGCGTGCCCGAAGACGCCAGCCCCGACGTGGTGGCCGAGCGGCAGGCGCGCGCCCAGCAGGCGGCCGACAAGGTGCGCGCGGGCGAAGACTTTGCCAAGGTGGCCCGGGAATATTCCGACGCCCCCGAAGGCCGACGCGATGGCGGCCTGCTGGGCCTGCGGCCGACCGACCGCTACCCCGAGCTGTTCGTCACCTCCACCCAGAACCTGCCCGTGGGCGGCGTGGTGGGCCCCGTGCGCTCGCCCGCCGGGTTCCACATCCTCAAGGTGGTGGAACGCTCCGCTGCGGGCTCCGGGCCTACGGTCGTGCAGACCAACGCCCGCCACATCCTGCTGCGCACCGGTCCCCAGCTCTCTGAAGCAGCGGCTGCAGAGCGCCTGAACGAATACCGCCGCCGCATCCAGGCCGGTCAGGCCGACTTTGCGACGCTGGCACGCGAACATTCGCAAGACGGCAGCGCCAAGCAGGGCGGTGACCTGGGCTGGGCCAACCCCGGCCGCTACGTGCCTGAGTTTGAACAGGCCCTGAGCACCCTGCGCCCCGGTGAAATCAGCGAACCCCTGGTGTCGCGCTTTGGCGTGCACCTGATCCAGCTGGTGGACCGCCGCGAGGCCAAGCTGAACCAGCGCGAGCAGCGCGAGCAGCGCGACATGATGCGCGACGCCGTGCGCGAGAAGAAGCTGGAAGAAGCCTACGCCACCTGGGCGCAGGAACTGCGTGGCCGCGCCTACGTGGAATACCGCGAGCCCCCCCAATGAACGTGACCCCCACTGTCGCCCACTGCGTGTGGCTCCATGCCCCCACACGCAGGCGTTCCCTGCGCTTTGCGAGTGCCTGGGGCTGGTTTTTGCCTTGGGACAGCCCGGCGACAAAACCATGAAACACATCCCACGCAAGCGCTTCGGGCAGCACTTCCTGTCCGACCAGGGCATCATCGACGGCATCGTCCAGGAGATTGCCCCCCAGCCGGGCGACCCCATGGTCGAGATCGGCCCCGGTCTTGCCGCCCTCACGCAGCCCCTGGTGGAACGCCTTGGCCGCCTCACCGTGATCGAGCTGGATCGGGATCTGGCTGCGCGGCTGCGTTCGCACGGGCAGTTGGATGTGATCGAGTCGGATGTACTCAAGGTCGATTTCACCGCGCTCGCCCAAACCTTTCGCGAGCGCCTGAACCAACCGACCCTGCGCCTGCGCGTGGTGGGCAATCTGCCGTACAACATCTCCACACCCATCCTGTTCCACTTGCTGGAGCATGTGGACGCCATCCAGGACCAGCACTTCATGCTGCAAAAGGAAGTGATCGACCGCATGGTGGCCAGCCCCGCCACGGGCGACTACGGCCGGCTGTCGGTGATGCTGCAGTGGCGCTACGCGATGGAAAACGTGCTGTTCGTGCCGCCAGAGAGCTTCGACCCGCCCCCGCGCGTGGACAGCGCAGTGGTGCGCATGGTGCCGCGCGAGGCACCCGCGCCGGTGAACGTCGCGCTGCTGGAAGAACTGGTGCAAGTCGCCTTCAGCCAGCGCCGCAAGCTGCTGCGCCACACCCTGGGCCGCTGGCTGGAAGAGCGCCAGTTCACCGGAACCTTCGACACGCAACGCCGCGCCGAAGAAGTGCCTGTGGACGAATACGTGGCACTGGCGCAGCAGGCGTGAATTTGCTCTTAAATTGATAGCTGCTAGCGCTTGAAGGATAAGCGCTAGTGGCATATTTGACTAAAACAGGTGCGACCTCAGACACCAGTCGCATTGGGCCAGGGTTTTGGCAAGCGCAATGCCAAAGAAGGACACCGGCACTGAGCCCCCAGTGCACTCAGCAAGGCGGGTTCAGTGATGCCAAGCAAGGGCCGCCCCGCAGCGAGGGCATCGTCCCCCTTCCCGGAGCGCGAAGCGCGCAGAGAGAAGGGGGAAGGCGCAAAGCGCCTCAGGGGGAAGTACCAAATTCAGGCTGCGCTCAGCCAATACCCCGCATTGAACGGACTGCTCATGCGCAATGCCAGGGGCGACACATCGACCAGTTTGTCGGTAGGCATCTTCTCTTCGGGCTCTGCTGCAATTTCAATCCGTTGGACCTTGGGTGCTTCACTAGCCTCGTTCGCCCGTTCTGCCTGGCTGTTGGATGCAGAACGGGCTACAGAAAAGAATAGAAACACCGGAAGGGAATTTTCCGGTCGCTCCAGTAGTCCGCCGCGTCGCGGAAGATGTCCAGCAGCTGCTCGCGCGCTTCCTTGTCGAACTTGGCGGTCGTAGGAATCTGTTCCAGCACCACGATGAAACCAGGCTGCGGGCCCGATTTGTGCAAAGGGTCTGTCATGCAGTCATACAACGCATCAAAGTTCTTGCCAAAGTGCGCTGGAAAGGTGAACTGCGTGGCAATCAGGTCCAGCACATCCTGCTTGGTCTGTGCATGGGCCAAATTGGCATACAGAAAATGGTGACCGATGGAAGTGGCGGCATCCTGCAGGTCTTGCACGCGAAAGGCGCGAATCGACTGCACGATGTTGGGTCGCACGCCACGCAGGGGCGTTTCCAGGTCTTTACGAAGTGGCGTTTGCATCTCCGCTACTCTTTCTTAATAAAGTCCACAAACTTCTGGCATTCCGCAAAGCCGTGCAGGCACCTGGCGGTCGGGGGAAATCAAAGGTCACGCCGCGCACCGCCAAAAACTGGCTGGCACACACCGCTGCGGGGGAGGGTCAATTGACGATCACGCGGAAACTGGCATAGTGGTCGCTGGTGTAGTAGCAGGCGTCCGGCATCCGGGGCTGCTGGCCTCCACACACTATGCGGCGTGCACCCCGGTTACGCGCACCTGGCGTTTTGACGGTGTACTCGCGGTAATAACCGCGCTTTTGTGCCGGCAAGATGCGTTCGCGGTTACCAAACACTGTGCCGTCTTTCTCGTAGGGAAAGGGCCCACCCTCGTGGATGAGGGCATAGGTGGCCCTCCCTTGTGCAGGCAGATCGGCCAACGCAATGGAGGAGAGCGAACCAGCATCCGACGGATTTTGGCGGGCCTGACCCGCCACCGGAGCCAACACAAACGCAGCACCAAGAACCCACAAAACTCCAGCCTTGCGAACCCGTGCGGCAATAGCCTTCAGCATCAACGACACCTTTCAGAAACCACGGGTAAACCCCGAAATTTCGAGACCGTAGTGTGACGCAATACCCCCCAAAAAGCAAGCGCCTGCCCAAATATTGGGCAGGCGCTGCAGGGGGCAAGACCAAACAAAGTTGGTCTTTACTATCTTTTAATGCGTTATCGCGACGCGTTGGCGTCCGCAACGGTCAAAGCCGTCATATTCACGATCCGGCGCACCGTGGTGCTGGCGGTGAGAATGTGCACGGGCTGTGCGGCACCCAGCAGCACGGGGCCAATGGCGATGTTGCCGCCCGCCGCGGTCTTGAGCAGGTTGTAGGAGATGTTGGCCGCGTCGATGTTGGGCAGCACCAGCAGGTTGGCATCGCCAATCAGGTCGCTGTTGGGCATGAGCGCCGCGCGGGCCTTGCTGTCCAGCGCCACGTCGCCGTGCATCTCGCCATCCACTTCCAGCCAGGGGGCCTGCACACGCAGCAGTTCCAGCGTCTGGCGCATCTTGACGGCGCTTGGCTGGTTGCTGGAGCCGAAGTTGGAGTGCGACAGCAGTGCCGCCTTAGGCTTGATACCGAAGCGCATCATTTCCTCGGCTGCCATCACGGTGATTTCGGCCAGCTGCTCGGCGGTGGGGTCATAGTTGACGTGCGTATCGACCAGGAAGACCTGGCGGTCAGGCAGCATCAGGCCGTTCATGCAGGCGTAGGTGGTCACGCCTGCGCGCTTGCCAATCACCTGATCGATGTAGTTCAAATGCAGGCTGGTGTGGCCCCAGGTACCGGCGATCAGGCCATCGACCTCGCCCTTGTGCAGCAGCATGGCACCGATCAGTGACAGGCGGCGGCGCATTTCGATCTTGGCAATCGGCACCGTGACGCCCTTGCGTTCGGTCATGCGGTGGTAGGTTTGCCAGAAATCGCGGTAGCGGTGGTCGTTCTCGACGTTGACCACGTCGTAGTCGCGCCCTTCCTGCAGGCGCAGGCCAAATTTTTCGACGCGCTCGGCGATTACCTTGGGGCGGCCAATCAGCGTGGGGCGGGCAATTTTTTCGTCCACCACGATTTGCGCGGCGCGCAGAACGCGCTCTTCCTCGCCCTCGGCATAGGCCACACGCTTTTTGGCGGCGCTCTTGGCGGCGGTGAAGATGGGCTTCATCGTGGTGCCGGAGGCATACACGAAGGTCTGCAGATGCTCGCGGTAAGCGTCCATGTCGGCGATGGGGCGCAGCGCCACACCGCTGTCGGCAGCCGCCTGGGCCACGGCCGGGGCAATCATCATCATCAGGCGCGGGTCAAACGGCTTGGGGATGAGGTATTCGGGGCCAAACGCCAGGGGCTCGCCCACGTAGGCGGCTGCCACCACTTCGCTTTGCTCGGCCTGGGCCAGCTCGGCGATGGCGTGCACGGCGGCAATTTCCATCTCCAGCGTGATGGTGGTGGCGCCGCTGTCGAGTGCGCCGCGGAAGATGTACGGGAAACACAGGACGTTGTTGACCTGGTTGGGGTAGTCCGTGCGGCCCGTGGCGATGATGGCGTCGTCGCGCACGGCCTTCACGTCTTCAGGCTGGATTTCTGGATTCGGGTTGGCCAGGGCGAAGATCAGGGGGCGCGTGGCCATTTTCTTGACCATGTCCTGCTTGAGCACGCCACCCGCAGACAGGCCGAGGAACACATCGGCACCGTCGATCACTTCACTCAGGGTGCGCAGGTCGGTTTTTTGCGCAAACTGGCGCTTGTCCTCGTCCATCAGCTCGGTGCGGCCTTCGTACACCACACCCGCCAGATCGGTCACCCAGATGTTTTCACGCGGAATGCCCAGCTTGACCAGCAAGCCCAGGCAGGCCAGGGCGGCTGCGCCAGCGCCCGAAGTGACCAGTTTCACTTTCTTGGGGTCTTTGCCCGCGACCTTCAGGCCGTTGAGGATGGCCGCACCCACCACGATGGCGGTACCGTGCTGGTCGTCGTGGAAGACCGGAATCTTCATGCGCTCGCGCAGCTTGCGTTCGATGTAGAAGCAGTCGGGGGCCTTGATGTCTTCGAGGTTGATGCCACCGAACGTGGGCTCCAGGCTGGCGATGATTTCGACCAGCTTTTCGGGGTCCTTCTCGTTGATTTCGATGTCGAACACATCGATACCCGAGAACTTCTTGAACAGAACGCCCTTGCCCTCCATCACTGGCTTGCCGGCCAGCGGGCCAATGTCGCCCAGCCCCAGCACGGCAGTGCCATTGGTGACCACGCCCACCAAGTTGCCGCGGCTGGTGTACTTGAAGGCGGCGTTGGGGTCCTTGACAATTTCTTCACACGGCGCTGCGACACCCGGCGAGTAGGCCAGTGCCAGATCGTGCTGGTTAACCATCTGCTTGGTGGCAGCGATGGCGATCTTGCCGGGCTTGGGGAACTCGTGGTATTCGAGTGCCGCGCGGCGCAGCTGGGCACGTTTGTCTGGGTTGTTGTTCTGGGCCGTGGTGTTCTCGGGCATGCAGTGTCTCCAGCTTGGGGATAAGGCGCAGCAACCACCGGACACATGCCCGGCGAAGGCTGTCAGCTCTGTAAGGGTCTGCGATTGTAGGCGTCGTTACGTGAAAACCCTAGTAAGCGTATCTGCTTACGGGGTTAGCGCCAGCTCAAAGGGCAGGGCACGCATTGTGCTCCTGTGCAGGCGGGTTTTCGGGTGGGGCCAATGCATAAAAGCTATGGACCGCCGCCGCCAGCGCATAGGGCCCCAGCGCCCCACCAATCAGCCATGAAAAAACGGCCCGCGAGGGGCCGTTCGTGCTGGCGACCAGCGTGCTCAGCGGCTGCTGGGGAAGCTGAACACCGCGCCTTCGCGCACGCCCGCCGAGGGCCAGCGCTGGGTGATCGTCTTGCGCTTGGTGTAGAAGCGCACGGCGTCCGGCCCGTAGGCGTGTAGGTCGCCGAACAGGCTGCGCTTCCAGCCGCCGAACGAGTGGTAGGCCACGGGCACCGGCAGGGGCACGTTCACGCCCACCATGCCGACCTGGATGTGGTCGGTGAAGTAGCGGGCAGCTTCGCCGTCGCGCGTAAAGATGCAGGTGCCGTTGCCGTATTCGTGGTCGTTGATCAGCTGCATGGCTTCCTGCAGTGTTTTCACGCGCACCACGCCCAGCACGGGGCCGAAGATTTCTTCCTGGTAGATCTTCATGCCGGGCTTGACGTTGTCGAACAGGCAGGCGCCCAGGAAGTAGCCTTCCTCGTGGCCCGCCACCTTCACGCCACGGCCGTCCACGACCAGCGTGGCGCCTTCGGCCACGCCGCTGTCCACATAGGCCTTCACCTTCTCGAAGTGCGGCTTGGTGACCAGCGGGCCCATGTCGTTTCTGTTGTCGGTGCCGGGGCCCACCTTCATCTTGGCGATCTCGGTTTTGAGGCCCGCGATCACGGCGTCACCCACCGCGTCGCCCACGGCCACCAGCAGCGGGATGGCCATGCAGCGCTCGCCGCACGATCCGTACGCTGCACCCATCAGGGCGCTCACGGCGTTGTCCACATCGGCGTCGGGCATGAGCACGGCGTGGTTCTTGGCGCCACCCAGGGCCTGCACGCGCTTGCCGTGCTTGCAACCTTCGCTGTAGATGTATTCGGCAATGGGGGTGGAGCCCACAAAGCTCACAGCCTTGACGCGCGGGTCTTGCAGCAGCGTGTCCACGGCCAGCTTGTCGCCGTTGACCACGTTGAGCACGCCGGGCGGCAGGCCCGCTTCCAACGCGAGCTGGGCAATGAACAGCGTGGAGGAGGGGTCGCGCTCCGACGGCTTGAGCACGAACGTGTTGCCACAGGCCACGGCCATGGGCCACATCCACAGCGGCACCATTGCCGGGAAGTTGAACGGCGTGATGCCTGCCGTCACCCCCAGCGCCTGGAATTCGCTCCACGAGTCGATGCTGGGGCCCACATTGCGGCTGTGCTCGCCCTTGAGCAGCTCGGGCGCGTAGCTGGCGTATTCCACGTTTTCAATGCCGCGCTGCAGCTCGCCATGTGCATCGGCCAGCACCTTGCCGTGCTCGGCGGTGATCAGGGCGGCGATCTTTTCCGCGTTTTCTTCCAGCAGCACCTTCAGCTTGCTCATCACCCGCGCACGCTTGAGCGGAGGCGTGTTGCGCCAGGCGGGGAAAGCGGCCTCGGCAGAGGCAATCGCGGCCTCCACCGTGGCCTTGCTCGCCAGCGCCACACTGGTGGTCGACTGGCCGGTGGCGGGGTTGAACACGGGTTGCGTGCGCTCAGTGTCTGCAACGAGCTTGCCGTCGATCAGGTGGCCAATGGTGTTGGTGACGTTCTTGTCGTGGTTCATAGTGATTTCAAGTAAAAATTGCCTCTGGCGCTTATCTATCAAGCGCCAGCAGCTATCAAATCAGGAGTTCAGGCGGTTTCGTGCAGGGCGTCGCCCAGGGCGCTGACCAGGCGGTCGATTTCGGCCTGGGTGCTGATGAACGGTGGCGCCAGCTGGATGGTGTCGCCACCGTAGCGCACGTAAAAGCCCTTCTTCCAGCAGTTCATGGCAATTTCATAAGGGCGGCGGGCAGGCTCGCCGGGAAGCGCTGCGATGGTGAAGCCAGCAGCCAGGCCAAAGTTGCGGATGTCGGCCACATGCTTGGCGCCCTTCAAGCTGTGCACGGCGTTCTCAAAGTACGGGGCCAGCGCCTTGACGCGGCCGATCATGTCTTCCTTTTGCAGGATGTCGAGCGCCGCAATGCCTGCAGCGCACGCCACGGGGTGGGCTGAGTAGGTATAGCCGTGCGGGAATTCGAGCATGTACTCGGGGCCGCCTGCCGCCATAAAGGTGTCGTAGATCTCCTTGCTGGCAATCACGCCACCCAGGGGCTGCGCGCCGTTGGTGACCTGCTTGGCAAAGTTCAGGATGTCAGGCGTCACGCCAAAAGCCTCAGCCCCGGTGAACGCACCCGAGCGGCCAAAACCACTGATCACCTCATCAAAAATCAGCAAGATGTTGTTTTGCGTGCAGATCTCGCGCAGACGCTGCAGGTAGCCCACGGGCGGAATCACCACGCCGGCCGAGCCGGAGAAGGGCTCGACGATCACGGCAGCGATGTTGCTGGCGTCGTGCAGCCCGATCACTTCCAGCAAGCGGTCGGCCAGCTCCTTGCCCGTGGGCGGCATGCCCTTGTGGAACGAACCTGCGGGCGGCTGGGTGTGGGGCAGGTGGTCGGCCTCCACGCCCTGGCCAAACAGCTTGCGGTTGGCCACGATGCCGCCCACCGAGATGCCGCCGAAGTTCACGCCGTGGTAGCCCTTTTCGCGGCCGATCAGGCGCGTCTTGGTGCCCTGGCCCTTGGCGCGCCAGTAGGCGCGCGCCATCTTGAGAGACGTGTCGGCCGACTCGGAGCCCGAGCCGGTGAAGAACACATAGTCCAGACCCGCAGGCGTCAGCTCTTTGACGCGGTTGGCCAGCTCAAACGACAGCGGGTGGCCAAACTGGAAGGCGGGCGCGTAATCGAGCTTCATCGCCTGCTTGCCAATGGCCTCGGCGATCTCGCGGCGGCCATGGCCCAGGCCCGCGCACCACAGGCCCGAGAGGCCGTCAAAAATCTTGCGGCCTTCGGAGTCGGTGTAGTAGGCACCGCTGCCCTCCACGATCATGCGCGGGTTGGCCTTGAACTGGCGGTTGCCGGTGTAGGGCATCCAGTGGGCGTCTAGCCAGGCGGCGTCGGTGCGCACGGGGGCTGTGGGGGTAGGGTCGGTGACGGCGAAGCTCATGGCTCTCTCCTGGCAATATCCTGGCAATAGAAACGGTCGGACACGGTGGTCACGAAGCGCCATTGTTGGGGGCGGTGTTAATCTCTCAAATGAAGCAATATCCATGTTTACTTGAGGATTTATGCAAGTAAAAACCCCGACCGCACTGCCCGTGGCAGCCCCCGCCAAACACCGCGCCGTGCTGGGCCAGCTCAGCGACATGGACCTGCGCCTGCTGCAGGTCTTCAAAAGCGTGGCCGAGTGCGGCGGCATGGCTGCGGCCGAGCTGGAATTGAACATTGGCACCAGCACCGTAAGCCGCCACATGAAAGACCTGGAAACGCGGCTGGGCCTGACGCTGTGCCGGCGCGGGCGCGCGGGGTTTGCCCTGACAGCCGAGGGCCAGCGGGTGTACGACGAGACCCTGCGCCTGCTCAGCGCGGTGGACGCTTTTCGCAGCAGCATCGACGACATCCATTCGCGCATGGGGGGGCAACTGGCGGTAGCGGTGTTTGACAAAACCGCCAGCAACCCGGCCGCGCGCATCAGTGAAGCGATTGCGGCCTTTGCCGAGCAGGCACCGGGGGTCAACCTGCAATTGCATGTGGGCTCCATCAACACCATTGAGCGGGGCGTGATGGACGGCAGCTACCACGTGGGCATCATCCCGGCCCACCGCAGCTCCCAAAGCCTGATCTACACCGACCTGTTCACCGAAACCATGCTGCTGTATTGCGGTGCGGGCCACCCCCTGTATGGCGCGCAACATCCGGCCCTGGATTGGGACAGCCTGCGCAGCTATCCGTTTGCGGGGCTGGGCTACCACTCGCCCAACATGGAGCTGAGCCACCGCGCAGAACTGACCCGCACCGCCACCGGGTTTGACCAGGAGTCGATTGCCACGCTGATCCTGTCGGGCCGTTTTCTCGGCTTTCTGCCAGACCATTACGCAGAAGCTTTTGAGCGCACCGGCCGCATGCAGGCCGTGCAGCCCGACCAGTTCCATTACGAGTGCAAGTTCGTGAGCATGGTGCGGCGCTCTCCCACCCCCTCGCGGGCCACGCAAGCATTTCAGGACTGCCTGGCCCGTGCCCATGCCGCTCAGCGCTAGTGCAGCAGCCGCTTGCCAGCGCCCGTGAGGGGGCGGACAATCCAGGTTCTATACACCCTTTGCGAGTCACACCGTGGCAAGTCTTTCATCGATTGGCAATTCTGGCCTGCAGGCAGCACAGTTGCGGCTGGATGCGTCGGCACACAACGTCGCCAACCTGAACACGCCCGGCTTTCGCCGCCAGGTGGTTGAGCAAACCGAAAGCCCTGGCGGCGCTGGCGTGCAAGCCAGCGTGCAGCGGTCGCCGCAGGAAGGCTCAGCCCTGGAACAGGATGCGGTTGAGCAGATGGCCGCTACTTATGCCTTCAAGGCCAATGTGCAAGTGCTCAAGACCAATGACCGGATGATGGGCGCGTTGCTCGACACCAAGGCTTGAGCACCTCGCCACATCACTGAAGCACGACTAATAAAAAAGGGAGCCCGTGGGCTCCCTTTTTTACTGGCACAGCAGGCAAGGAACGCAACCGTTCAGTTCAACTCACCGTACTGGGTAGTGCTCAGCGCGGTACTCTGCCCATCCGATCCTGGCATCTCCGTGTCTGCAAAATCAGTGGAATGGGACGGAGGCAGCAAGGGGCCTGAGCGTACGGCCACACCAGGGCGCGCAGCGGCCGCAGGCGCTACTGGCGCACGGCCTGCAGCGTCAGCCAATGCCCGTTTGAAGGCGGCCACCTCGTCAGCCTCGATCGGCTCAAACCGCGCTGGCGCACTGGCGGGCGCCAAAGGAGCAGGACCGGTATTGGACGCGGGCAGCAGCGGGGCGGGCGCAGTGGTGCCCGAGGGCGTACGGCCAAGCGCCGTGGGCGTGGTGGGGAAACGGGCAGCGGGCTCGGCCGGAAACAGCAGCGACGATGCTGGCGCGGCCACCGGTGCGGGTGCTGCAGGGACGGGCGCTGGCACCGGCTTGCGAACGACCCCTTGCGGCGCGGCAGCAGACGGCACCGGCGTGGGGGTGATACCCTTTTGCGGCAGGCCGACGGCCACATGGTCATTGATGCGCCAATAGACCGCAGTGACCAGAATGTCATAACGGGTCTTGGCCGTCTGGGCGATCAGCGCCTCGATCTCGCTCAAACGGGCAGTCTCACCGCCGTACTCGCGGGCCAAATCCATCATCACCAGAAACTGGCGACCCCGCTGATCCAGCGACAAGACCTTGAACTTGTAGCTGGCCGACAGCACGCCTGCACGCACCATGGCATCGCGCACCACGGTGTAGAGCAATTCGCGCCGCTCCATGCGCTCGTTCTTGCGGTTGGCCGCATGTTCTGGCGGGACGGGCTGCAGCAGCGGCTGCCCTGGCCGCCCCGGAGCCAGAGGCACGGTGGCATCGGCATTCAACAAACCGGATGGTTCAGCCCCCGCACTGCGAGGTTTGGCCTTGGGTGGTGCAGGTTTGCGACTGAACCAACTGAACAGAGACATGGCTTGCTTTCTTCGAAGGGGCGCTCGTGATCAATCCGGTGCGAGTGTAACTGGGGGTACAGACAGCTTGGTTACCTTGCCTTGGCAGCAACGCCATCAGCGTCGCTAATGTCAGGTGGCTGCAACGCGGCGCTTGCGGTTGCCCAGGCGTTTGGCCAAAACAGACCCAACCGCCATCGTCAACGCCAAAGCAACGGCCGGCTGGCGGTTGGCCAGCTCGGTGAAGCGCAGGGCGTGCAGTGCCCACAGCTTGCACGGCGCGCTGGTCTGCACGGTGGCAGAGCGTGGGCGGTGCGAGAAGAATGCACCTTCGCCCACCACCGAGCCAGGGCCCACCACGGCCAGGCGCAAACGTTCTTTTTCGTCCTGGTAGTGCACGCTCAGGGTGCCGCTTTCCACCAGATACAGGGTGCGGTCTTGCGCTCCCTGGCTGAACACGGTGTGGCTCGCCGGGAACACCGTGGGCTGCAGGTAAGGCGCAACCACCTCCCACTGCGCAGGCGACAGAGGGTTGGTCATGGCATCGTCTGCGCTGGCTTGGGCGATGGCATCAACCAGGCCGCGCAGATCAACGCGAGGGGATGTAGACATTAGGGCATTCATAGTGGGTCTGAAAGTACCTGCGTTACAGCGTAGACACAAGCAACGCTTACGTCCCTTTACAAAGAAGCTCCCCGGTGGAGAGCGCTACTTGCCAATACAAAAGCTGGAGAAGATCACGCCCAGCAGATCGTCGGAGGAGAACTCTCCGGTGATCGCACCCAAGGCGTTCTGGGCCAGCCGCAACTCTTCTGCCAGTAAATCCAGGGCAGGCGAGGAAATGAGCAACTGGGCTGACGCTTGCGCCAAATGGGCGTCCACCTGCGCCAGCGCCTGCACGTGGCGCGCGCGCGCGATGTAGACCCCCTCAGGCGCCGACTGCCAGCCAGCGACTTCCAGAAGTATGCGCCGCAGGGCTTCCAAACCATCGCCCGTACGCGCAGAAATTCGAACCGAACGTCGATTCACAACCCCAGAGCCAGCCGCATCCGCCACGGCGGCACTGGTGCAATCGGTCTTGTTCCACACATCGATCACCGGGACGGAAGCAGGAATCTTTTGCTGCATGGAAGCCGTCACGGCCGCATCTGCAGCCAAATAGTCAGGCTGGTTCGTGCGCGACAAATCATGCAAGAAGAGAACGGCGTCTGCCCCCTCAATCTCTGACCATGCCCTCGCAATGCCGATGCGCTCCACCTCGTCGTCGCTGTCGCGCAGGCCAGCTGTGTCAATCACATGCAACGGCACGCCTTCGATCTGGATGGTTTGCTGCACCTTGTCGCGGGTCGTGCCCGCGATGGGGGTGACGATGGCTAATTCAGCCCCCGCCAGCGCGTTCAGCAGCGAACTCTTGCCCGCGTTCGGCTGGCCCGCAATGACGACTTTGATCCCCTCGCGCAGCAACGCGCCTTGTTGCGCACGCTGGCGCACTTGAGCCAATGTGGCCTGCAGGCGCTCCAGCTGTCCCCGGGCGTCGGCTTTCTCCAGGAAATCAATGTCTTCTTCCGGGAAGTCCAGCGTGGCCTCCACCAGCATGCGCAGGTGGATCAGGGCGTCGCGCAGTGCGTGAATCTCGTGCGAAAACGCGCCGGTCAAAGACCGGCTGGCGCTGCGCGCTGCAGCCTCGGTGCTGGCGTCGATCAAGTCGGCAATTGCCTCGGCCTGGGCCAGGTCGATCTTGTCGTTCAAAAATGCCCGTTCGGTGAACTCGCCTGGCTGCGCCACGCGCAGCCCCGGCAGCACCGGGCTTGCGCTCGCGGTGCCTTGCGCTGCTTCCAGGCAGCGCGCCAGCAGCAACTGGAGCACCACGGGCCCGCCATGGGCCTGCAACTCCAGCACGTCCTCGCCCGTGTAGGAGTGGGGGGCGGGAAAGTACAGCGCCAACCCTTGGTCTATGGCCTGCCCCTGCGCATCACGAAACGGCAGGTAGGTGGCCTCGCGCGGGCGTAATGCTCGCCCGCACAACGCCTTCACCAGAGGCTCCAAACCTTTGCCAGAGACGCGGACAATGCCCACCGCCCCCCGGCCGGGAGCGGTGGCAATGGCGACGATGGGATCAACGTGACGGGCAAGCATGGCAGGCACTTTACACAAGACAGGCCCTTGCCATCGCGGTACGGCAGGCCCTTCGGGAATGAAAAAGGCCGCTTGCGCGGCCTTGGAGGTTCTGAGAACGCATTCTCGCGATCAACAAAGGATCACTTGAACTTGGGCAGGTTGAACTGCGGTGGCACGCCCATGCGGGTGTTGATGATCCACTGCTGGGCAATCGACAGGATGTTGTTCGTCAGCCAGTACAGCACCAGGCCGGCGGGGAAGAAGAAGAACATCACGCTGAAGATCAGCGGCATGAACCACATCATCTTGGCCTGCATCGGGTCCGGCGGCGCAGGGTTCAGGGCGGTCTGCAGCAGCGACGACAGCGTCATCAGCAAAGGCAGGATGAAGAATGGATCGGGAGCCGACAGGTCGTGGATCCAGCCAATCCAGGGCGCATTGCGCATTTCCACGCTGGACAGCAGCACCCAGTACAAGGCGATGAACACCGGGATCTGGATCATGATCGGGAAGCAGCCCCCCATGGGGTTGACCTTCTCCTCACGGTAGATGCGCATCATCTCTTGCTGCATCTGCTGCGGCTTGTCCTTCAGGCGTTCACGCAACTCCATGATCTTGGGGTTGATGGCCTTCATCTTGGCCATGCTGGCGTAAGCCTTGGCATTGAGCCAGTAGAACGCGATCTTGAGCAGGAACACCAGCGCGACGATCGCCCAGCCCCAGTTGCCCAGCACTTTGTGAAGCTGGTCCAGCAGCCAGTACAGCGGCTTGGCCAGAATGGTCAGCCAGCCATAGTCCTTGACCAGTTCCAGGCCGGGGTACAGCTTTTCCATCATGGTCTCGATCTGCGGACCGGCGAACAGGCGGGCATCCACCGCCTTGGTCGTGCCAGGGTCGATGTTGCCCAGTGGCGTGATCATGCCGACCGAGTACAGGTTATCGCTCACCTTGCGGGTGAACAGTTCACGTTGCACGCCGTCGGCCAACAGCCAGGCGCTGGCGAAGTAATGCTGCACCATGGCTACATAACCGTTGGGGGACTCCTTGGGAATGTCCACCTTGCCGTTTTCGATGTCCTTGAACTCGATCTTCTGGTACTTCTTGGCATCGGTGTACACCGCAGGGCCTGTGAAGGTGGAGTAGAACGAAGACTCTCCTGGCGGCTTGTTGCCATCGCGCACCAGTTGCAGATACAGCTGGGGCGAAACTGCGGTGCTGCCCACGTTCACCACTTCATGCTTGACGGCGATGTCGTAAGCGCCACGCTTGAGCGTCCAGGTCTTGACCAGCTTGACGCCGCCTTGCTCAGGCGATTCAAAGCGAATGGTCAGCTCGTTTTCACCGTCCTTGAGAGCACGGGGGCCAGGCAAGGCAGTCATCACCGTTTTGTGGGTGGGGAAGCTGCCACCGATCAGGCCCGTTTGTGCGACGTAGACGCGCTGTGTGCTCTCGTCAAACAGCACAAAGTTCTTCGCCTTGTCGGTCATGTCCGCGTGCTTCAACAACTCAGCGTGCGTGAGCGAGCCGCCTTCGCCGTCAAACGTCAAGCGGTAGACGTCGGTGGTGACTTCGATTTTTTCACGCGCGGCAGGAGCTGCTGGCGCAGGCGTTCCGGGAACGGCCGAGGCGCCGATGGACGCGACTGCAGGCGCGGTGGAAGCTGGCACGCTGGCTGCACCGGCCAGCGGCGCCGAGGCTCCGGCTGCCGGGGCTGCGGCTCCCACCGCGGCAGGCGACGGGAAGAATGTGGCCTTGTTGCCGTTGTGCAATTGCCATTTGTCCCACAGCAAAACCATGGAAAAGCCAAAAATCACCCACAAGATGGTGCGGCGAATGTCGTTCATGAAGACTTCTTTGGTGAAGATGGTTGGGTGTTGGAAGGGTTCAGCCGCGAAAACAATCGCATGCCACGCGGTAATTCCGCAGGCACGGGATCGCAGCCGCCGTCACACCAGGGGTGGCAGCGTACCAGCCTGCGCAGCGTGAGGTAACTGCCAGCGGCAGCGCCATGCTGCTGCAAGGCTTGCAAAGAATACGCTGAGCAGGTGGGCTCAAACCGGCAGGCAGATCCCAGCCAGGGGCTGAGTATCAGCCGATAGCCTTTGACCACACCGATCAGCAGGGCTCGCATCATGGCGCAGTCTCTGCCGTGGTGTCCCGCTGTGCACTGCTGCCAGCAACCGGCGGACGCTTGGCTGCCTGACCAAACAATTGCAAAAGTTCAGCGCGCACAGCCTGCTTGAGCTGGTCCGAGCTGGCGCTGACGAATTGCTTGCGATCAAACGCCGTGCGCAGGCGCACCACATGGGCGGCCTGCGGCAAACGGGCTTCGAACAAAGCACCCACCGCGTAAATCTGCCGCTTGATGGTGTTGCGCGTGACGGCACGGCGGGCCCAACGCTTGGGCACCATAGCGCCTAGCCAAACGCCAGAAACGGCAAACAGGGCCTGCGGCCCTTGCTCTAGAAGCAAAGAACCGGGCCCTGAAGGTGGCGCGGAAACCACTGGCACGTCGCTGGCAGTGAGTGCCAGGCGGTGCAACGCAAAATGCGCTGTACGGGAGACAGTGCCCCCCGCCATGGCTGCCTGGAACTGCGGACGGGTTTTCAGCCGTTGCATGCGAGCACCCCGTTCAGGACCTGACGGTACAAACCGGGGAGCAGGCCGGTGGGTGGTTTGGCCTTAGACAGCCAGGCGCTTGCGGCCCTTGGCGCGGCGTGCGTTGATCACAGCGCGGCCACCGCGGGTCTTCATGCGAACGAGGAAGCCGTGGGTGCGGGCGCGACGGGTCTTGGAAGGCTGGTAAGTACGTTTCATGTTGCTATTCCTTGAGGTTCAGTTCCGGACTGCTGCTCTTGAACCCCCTCAAACCCGTGCCCGGCAGCTGCGATTGCAGTGCGGTGTGCACAGACCTCTGGGGCAGAAATAACGGCGCGCCGGGTCAAATCACCCTGAACACATTCAGGGAAACCCAAAATTATCGCAGCCTCTTTGGGTTCTGGCAATGCCCCTGGCAATTTTCCTTCCCTCCAGCCATAGGGGGTCAGTGGAATTTCCATTCGATTCCCGCACCTGCTGGCCGTCGCATGAAGGCCCTTCGCGGACTCAACATGGCCCACAAAGCCCCGCAGCACAGCCCCCAAGTCACCGCCCGGCAAATTGTGGATAACTCCTTGACAAGCTACAATCGCACCCCTCTTCCCGTTCCTCCTATCCACAATAAAAACACTTCTTGCAATGACCGAGGAACCTCACCGCAATCCCAACGCACCCTCAGGCTCAGATGCCGGACAAGGCCTGTGGCAGGCGTGCGTGGAACAGCTGGCCCAAGACCTTCCTGAGCAGCAATTCAACACCTGGATCAAGCCGCTGGTGGCCCAGGTGGCGGAAGATTTTTCCAAGGTCACCTTGCTGGTGGCCAACCGTTTCAAACTCGACTGGATCCGTGCCCAGTACGCAGGCCGCATCGCCGCATTGCTCGAAGGCTTGTATGGCCAGCCAGTCACGCTGGAGCTGGCCATTGCCCAGCGCGAAGCCGTCACCCGCACCTACGTGCGCCCGGCATCGCAGCCCCAAGACCAGCGCGCAGCACCATCCTCCAGCCAAGCCTCTGACACCACCCACGGACAAGGCGGGCAAAGCACGCCCGGGGCCAACAATGGAGGCGGCGATGACAGCAGCGCAGGCGCTTTCCGCAACCGGCTGAACCCCGCACTCACGTTTGAAACCCTGGTGGAAGGCACGGCCAACCGCATGGCGCGCTCTGCAGCAATGCACGTCGCAGGCATGCCTGGGCACCTGTACAACCCCCTGTTCATCTACGGCGGTGTGGGCCTGGGCAAGACCCACTTGGTGCACGCTGTGGGCAACCGCCTGCTGCAAGACAAGCCCGACGCCAAGATCCTCTACATCCACGCCGAACAGTTCGTGTCCGACGTGGTCAAGGCCTACCAGCGCCGCACCTTTGACGAGTTCAAAGAGCGTTACCACTCGCTCGATCTGCTGCTGATCGACGACGTGCAGTTCTTTGCCAACAAGGATCGCACGCAGGAAGAGTTCTTCAACGCCTTTGAAGCCCTGCTGGCCAAAAAGAGCCACATCGTGATGACTTCGGATACGTATCCGAAGGGCTTGGCCAACATTCACGAGCGGCTGGTGTCGCGCTTTGATTCGGGCCTGACGGTGGCGATTGAGCCGCCCGAGCTGGAAATGCGCGTGGCCATCCTGATCAACAAGGCGCGCGTTGAAGGCACGGAGATGCCCGAGGAAGTCGCCTTCTTCGTGGCCAAGAACGTGCGCTCGAACGTGCGTGAACTGGAAGGCGCGCTGCGCAAGATCCTGGCGTATTCGCGCTTCAACCAGAAGGAAATTTCGATCCAGCTGGCGCGCGAAGCGCTCAGAGATCTGCTGTCCATTCAGAACCGGCAAATTTCTGTGGAAAACATTCAGAAAACGGTGGCCGACTACTACAAGATCAAGGTCGCCGACATGTACAGCAAGAAGCGCCCGGCCAGCATTGCGCGGCCCCGGCAGATTGCGATGTACTTGGCCAAGGAGCTGACGCAAAAAAGCCTTCCAGAAATTGGTGAATTGTTCGGCGGGCGCGACCACACCACCGTGTTGCATGCGGTTCGCAAGATTTCTGGGGAGCGCCAGCAGCTGACAGAGCTGAATCAGCAGCTGCATGTGCTGGAGCAGACGCTCAAAGGCTGACGCCTCCGTGCAAACCACGCCCACTACAAACACTTTGCTGCCCCTGTTCAAGGGCAAAATGGCGTGCTGTGCAGCACGGGGAGGCGCGACCGGCGCCGCTGCTGTCCAAGCACCGTCCTAAAAACCACAAGAGGTTGATGACATGATCGTCCTGAAGGCAACACAAGACAAGGTTCTCGCGGTACTCCAGTCCGTGGCGGGCATCGTGGAGCGTCGGCACACGCTGCCCATCCTGGCCAACGTGCTGATCCGCAAGACCGGCAATGCGCTGCAGCTGACCACCAGCGACCTCGAAATCCAGATCCGCACCACCGCCGAACTGGGTGGCGACACGGGCGACTTCACCACCACCGTGGGCGCGCGCAAGCTCATCGACATCTTGAAGACCATGCCCGGCGACCAGACCGTGAGCCTGGAGTCGAGCCAGTCCAAGCTGATCTTGAAGGGTGGCAAGAGCCGCTTCACGCTGCAAAGCCTGCCTGCTGAAGACTTCCCGCTGGTGCAGGAATCTGCCGCCTTCGGCCCCGTGTTCGCCGTGCCACAAAAAACGCTGAAGGACCTGCTGGGCCAAGTGTCGTTTGCCATGGCGGTGCAGGACATCCGCTACTACCTCAACGGCATCCTGTTCGTGGCCGAGGGCAAGACTCTGAGCTTGGTCGCTACCGACGGCCACCGCCTGGCCTTTGCCAGCGCCACGCTGGATGTGGAAGTGCCCAAGCAGGAAGTCATCCTGCCGCGCAAGACCGTGATCGAGCTGCAGCGCTTGCTGTCTGACGCGGGTGGCGAGAACCAGCCGCACATCGAGATGCAGTTCGCCAACAACCAGGCGAAATTCACGTTTGGCGGCATGGAGTTCGTCACCAAGCTGGTCGAGGGCAAGTTCCCTGACTACAACCGTGTGATCCCCAAGAACCACAAAAACAGCGTCACCCTGGGCCGCGCCCCGCTGCTGGCCAGCCTGCAGCGCACGGCCATCATGACCAGCGACAAGTTCAAGGGCGTGCGCCTGAACCTGGAGCCCGGCACCCTGCGCGTGGCATCGAACAACGCCGAGCAGGAAGAGGCCGTGGACGAGCTCGACATCGACTACGGTGGGGACACCATCGAGATCGGTTTCAACGTGACCTACCTCATCGACGCCCTGGCCAACATGGGCCAAGACATGGTCAAGATCGACCTGCAAGACGGCAACAGCTCGGCGCTGATGACCATCCCCGACAACGACACCTTCAAGTACGTGGTGATGCCCATGCGCATTTGACCGGCGCGCCATGCGTGATGCGGCACCTTCGGGTGCCGTATCCCCTTTTGCAAGCCACCGAAATTGCTATTTAATTTGTAGCTGCTAGCGCTTATCTTACCTGCCCTAGAAGCTGATTTGACTCTTATTGACCAATTGCGAGACTCCCAAAGTCTCCACGGATTCCAAGGCCCACCATGACCGTTGACAACATTCCTTCCGAGCCCGAAGCCACCGGCGTCTCCGGCCATGTGGAGCCCACACTCACCAAGATCGACACCAACCAGGCCGGGGCCAGCGAGAGCTATGGCGAAGGCGCCATCACCATCCTTGAGGGCCTGGAGGCCGTGCGCAAGCGCCCCGGCATGTACATCGGCGACACGAGCGACGGCACCGGCCTGCACCACCTGGTGTTCGAGGTGGTCGACAACTCCATCGACGAAGCCCTGGCCGGCCACTGCGACGACATCGTCGTCACCATCCACACCGACAACTCCATCAGCGTCACCGACAACGGCCGCGGCATCCCCACCGGCGTGAAGATGGACGACAAGCACGAGCCCAAGCGCTCGGCTGCAGAAATTGCCCTGACCGAGCTGCACGCGGGCGGCAAGTTCAACCAGAACAGCTACAAGGTGTCCGGCGGCCTGCACGGCGTGGGCGTGAGCTGCGTGAACGCCCTTTCCAAATGGCTGCGCCTGACCGTGCGCCGTGAAGGCAAGGTGCACCAGCTCGAATTTGCGCGCGGCTTTGTGCAAAACCGCCTGCTCGACACCGTGGACGGCTTTGAAGTCAGCCCCATGAAGGTGACTGGCGAGACCGACAAGCGCGGCACCGAAGTGCACTTCCTGCCCGACACGGAAATCTTCAAAGAGAACAACGACTTCCACTACGAGATCCTGGCCAAGCGTCTGCGCGAACTCTCGTTTTTGAACAACGGCGTGCGCATTCGCCTCAAGGACGAGCGCAGCGGCAAGGAAGACGACTTCTCGGGCGCCGGTGGCGTGCGCGGCTTTGTCGAGTTCATCAACAAGGGCAAGACGGTGCTGCACCCCACGTCGTTTTACGCCGCAGGCGAGCGCCCTGCTGAGACGTATGGCGGCATCCCCGGCACGCACATCGGCGTGGAAGTGGCCATGCAGTGGAACAGCGCCTACACCGAGCAGGTGCTGTGCTTCACCAACAACATCCCCCAGCGTGACGGCGGCACCCACCTGACAGGCCTGCGCGCCGCGATGACCCGCGTCATCAACAAGTACATCGAAGAAAACGAGCTGGCCAAGAAGGCCAAGGTCGAAGTCACCGGCGACGACATGCGCGAAGGCCTGTGCTGCGTCTTGAGCGTGAAGGTGCCCGAGCCCAAGTTCAGCAGCCAGACCAAGGACAAGCTGGTGTCGAGCGAAGTGCGCGCGCCGGTGGAAGACATCGTGGGCAAGCTGCTCACCGACTACCTGCAAGAAAAGCCCAACGACGCCAAGATCATCTGCGGCAAGATCGTCGAAGCCGCCAAGGCCCGCGAAGCCGCCCGCAAGGCCCGCGAAATGACCCGCCGCAAAGGCGTGCTCGACGGCATGGGCCTGCCCGGAAAGCTGGCCGACTGCCAGGAAAAAGACCCAGCCCTGTGCGAGATCTACATCGTCGAGGGTGACTCCGCCGGCGGCTCTGCCAAGCAAGGCCGCGACCGCAAATTCCAGGCCATCCTGCCCCTGCGCGGCAAGATCCTGAACGTGGAAAAAGCCCGCTACGAAAAGCTGCTCACCAGCAACGAAATCCTCACCCTCATCACCGCCCTGGGCACCGGCATCGGCAAGGCCGGTGGGGCCGACGGCAAGAGCGGCGCAGACGACTTTGATGTGGCCAAGCTGCGCTATCACCGCATCATCATCATGACCGACGCCGACGTGGACGGCGCCCACATCCGCACCCTGCTGCTCACCTTCTTCTACCGCCAGATGCCCGAGCTGGTCGAGCGCGGCCATATCTACATTGCCCAGCCGCCGCTGTACAAGGTCAAGGCCGGCAAGGAAGAGCTGTACCTGAAGGACGGCCCTGCGCTCGACAGCTTCCTGCTGCGCATTGCGCTGAACCACGCCAGCGTGACCACCGGTGGCGCCAACCCGCAAACCCTGACCGGCGAGACCCTGGCCGAACTGGCGCGCAAGCATCAGATCGCTGAAAGCGTCATCGCCCGCCTGGGCAACTTCATGGACGCCGAAGCCCTGCGCGCCATTGCCGACGGCGTGAGCCTCAAGCTCGACACCGTGCAAGACGCCGAGGCCAGCGCCGTGGCACTGCAAGCCAAGCTGCGCGAACTGAACACCACCGGCGCCCCCGCCGAAGTGGCCGGTGAATTTGACGCCCGCACCGACAAGCCTCTGCTGCGCATCAGCCGCCGTCACCACGGCAACATCAAGAGCAGCGTCATCACGCAAGACTTTGTGCACGGCGCCGACTACGCCGCCCTGGCCGAAGCCGCTGAAACCTTCCGTGGCCTGCTGGCCGAAGGCGCCAAGGCGATGCGCGGCGAAGGCGACAAGCAGAAGGAAGAAAAAGTGGGCGACTTCCGCCAGGCCATGAAGTGGCTGATCAGCGAAGCCGAACGCACCACCGCCCGCCAGCGCTACAAGGGCCTGGGCGAAATGAACCCCGAGCAGCTGTGGGAAACCACCATGGACCCCACCGTGCGCCGCCTGCTGCGCGTGCAGATCGACGATGCGATCGAGGCGGACCGCGTGTTCACGATGCTGATGGGGGATGAGGTGGAGCCCCGCCGGGACTTCATTGAGACCAACGCCTTGCGCGCTGGAAACATCGACGTTTGACGAAAACGATTCACCATGAAAATCGAAAACGCCATTTTCGATTTTCATGGTTCGCGTGGCTTTTACACCGTTGGCTTCTCCGTTAGTCGGGCAGTCCAGTGCCCTCCTGTCTCTTGTTGGACCTTCAACAAGTCGTAGGTCTTGAGCATGTCGAGCAGTCCTGAGTGACCATAGCTCTTGGGAGAAAACGACGGATCCGCGCGCTTGAGGTAGGAACCCAACCCTCCTACGCTCACCTTGCCTTCCGGGGTGTCTGCTGCCAAGAGCGTGACTGCTTCCACAATGAACTTGGGGCGCAGCTTGGGGGCTGGCTTGACTAGCTCAGCCTTGCTGGGTTGCTTGAGCGCGACAGACTCTGCTGCCGTAAGCTCGGATTCCGGCGCAGGTTTCACCCATTCAAAGAACTGGTCGCTCGCGTTGCGCAGCGCATCGGGCGACTTGGCCTCACCCACGATATGCACCGTCGCGCCCCGTTCTCGCAACTTGCGGCACAGATAGGCAAAATCAGAGTCGCTGGTGACGATGCAGAACGTCGTCGCGCGGCCGTCGAACAGCGCTTCCATGGCATCCAGCGCCAAAGCAAGGTCGGACGTGTTTTTCCCCGCCGCGTACTGGTACTGCAGGCATGGAGTGAACGCCAGGCGCACCAGCGCTTCCTGCCACTTGTTGGCCAGCGTACTGTGGTTGCCATAGCCCCTGCGCAGAACTACACGACCAAACTGCGCCACAACGCGCAGCGCGTACTCCAAAATCTCAGGGCTGGTGTTGTCGCAGTCCACCAGCACTGCGACACGCGACTCCGCATCGCCCATGTGATTTGCCATCGTGTGTGTCCTCCCGTGTGAAAAGTGTTGAATACTTGGCGCAAGCCATTGGAACATCTCCGGCTTCGCACATGCCCACCCTCAACCAGCAGCGCACCCACCAATACATCGCCGCCCGCCAGCAGCACCCGGCGTGGCTGCTGCTGGCCTCGCGGCGGGCGCCGCTGGTGCTCAGTTGCCTGGACGCGCTGTTTGAGCACCAGCGCGATGGCGTGCCGTTCGATGCCGCCGTGCAGGCGCTGGCCGACATGCTGGCCGTGCATGCCAATGAGGTGGACTTTGAGATCGACAGCACCGACACCCTGAGCCAGGCCCGGCGCGAGGTGCGCGAGTGGATACGGCGCGGGCTGGTGGTGGAGCGCGAGGGGCGGGTGTTTGAGACCGATGCGCTGAAAACCGCGCTGCGTTTTATCGCGCAGCTCGATGGGCGCATGATGACCTCCACCGCATCGCGCCTGGCCGTGGTGCAGCGCGAAATCGACAACCTGGCCGCCGCGCTCAACCCCGACCCGCAAAGCCGCGCCGAGCATTTGCAGCGTCGCATCGCTGACTTGCAGCAGCACCTCGACGATGTGCAGGCAGGGCACATCGCAGAACTCACGCCCGAGCAGGCCGTGGAAGGCATTCGCGAGGTGTACGCGCTCTCCGTCAGCCTGCGGGCGGACTTTCGGCGGGTGGAGGATTCGTGGCGCGAGGCAGACCGTGCGCTGCGCGAGGCCATCATCAGCGCCCGTCACCACCGGGGCGCGGTGATGGACCAACTGCTGGACGGTCACGCCAACTTGCTCAACACGCAAGAGGGCCGCGTGTTTGACAGTTTCCACCAGCAACTTTCCAACCAAACCGAGCTGACCGAGATGCGCCAGCGCATCCGCCAGATCCTGGCGCACCCGGCCGCAGACAAGGCGCTGGATGGTCTGCAGCACAGCACGTTGCGCTTGCTGGTGCAACAGCTCATCAGCGAAGCCAAGGCCGTGCAGACTGTGCGGGCGCGCAGCGAGCGCGAAGTCAGCCAGTTCATGAAGACCGGCCAAGCGGCCGAGAACCAGCGCGTGGGCCAGTTGCTCAACGACGTGCTGGAGCAGGCCCTGCGCATCGACTGGCAGCGCCAGGCGGTGCGTCGCCAAAGCGCGCCGCTGCCCCCGCTGGGCGTGGCCCTGGGCAGCGTGCCGCTGGTGGAGCGGCTGCGTACCAAATCACTCGACGGCGGCGAGCAGACAGAACTGCTGCTGACCGCGGCCTACGCCGACCTGGGCCAGATGGACAGCGAGTTTTGGCAGGCCTTTGAAGGGCTGGACCGCGACGCCTTGGTGCAGCGCACTTTGCAAACGCTGGCAGACCGTGGCCAGCCCATGACCTTGGCCGAACTGGCCGCCGCGCTGCCACCGGGCGAACACGACCTGGAGACCTTTGCACTGTGGCTGGCCATGGCACGCGAGGCGGGGGTGGAGTTGCAGCCGGGTGAGGAACACATCGAAACGCAGGATGGCGACCAGCACTGGCGCTTCACGGTGCCGCGCGTGGCACTGGATGGCACACAGTTGGCGCACAGGGAATGGGAGCTGTGATGGCGCAAGGACAACCCCAAGAACAACCGCACGAGCCGGATATTTTTGACCGATTGGCCGCACACGCCGAAGGCGTTGAGGCAGCACAGTCACTATCAAAAGAAGAGCTGCCTGCGCTTGCTGAAAGCCCTTTGGCGGCAAAAAACGCTTCAAAAACCCCGCCCAACGTGCGCCAGGCGCTACAGTTTTTGCTGGCACACGGCTGGATCGAATCGGCCACCAAGCCCAAGCTGTTCCAGCTGATTGCGGCGCACACCACGCTGCTCGATGCGCTGCTGGAGCCGCTGGACTTGCGCGTGCTGGTAGACGACGTGCGCGGCCTGGCCTTTTTGGCCGTGGTGCCTGACTATGCGGGCGACGACACCGACGAGAGCGAGCAGGACGACTGGACGCACCCGCTGATGAAGCGCCAGCGGCTGACGCTGGAGCAATCGCTGCTGCTGGCCCTGTTGCGGCGCGAGTTTTTGCAGCGCGAGCAAGAAAGCGGCACCGGCGCGGTGGTGCGCGTCACGGTGGATAGCCTGCTGCCGCAGCTCGAAACCTACCTGGGTAGCACGGGCAGCGACATGCAAGAGCGCAAGCGCCTGACCCAGCTGCTGGAGAACCTGCGCACACACGGCATGGTGAGCGAGGTGGATTCGCAAGACTGCATCACCATCCGCCCGATGATCGTGCACCTGCTCAACCCCGAGAACCTGCAAACGCTGCTGCTGCGCCTGCGTGCGCTGGCCGAACAGGGCGGTGCCCAGGGCAGCGCAGGCAACGCAGAAGGCACACCATGAGCGCCAACGCCTCCTTCATACTGCAAGAGCTGCACCTGTACCACTGGGGCGCGTTTGCAGGCCGCCACCAGGTGGCCATTGACCCCGGCAACAGCGCCATCATCGGCCCCACGGGCAGCGGCAAGACCACGCTGGTGGATGCGCTGATGACGCTGCTGTGCGCCAGCCCGCGCTACAACCTGGCTTCGACCGGCGGGCACGAGAGCGACCGCGATCTGGTGAGCTATGTGCGCGGTGCCAGCGGCCAGGGCAACGACAGCGGCGACCACATTGCACGCGCCGGGCGCTGCACCACAGGCGTGGCCGCCAGGCTGGTGCGCCAGGGTGCGGCGGGCCAAGAGACGGTGTGGCTGGGCGCGCTGCTGTGGTTTGACGGCAGCAGCCAGTCGGCCAGCGACATGCAAAAGCGCTGGTTCTTTGCACAAGGGCCGCAACACAGCCTGGACCTATGGCTGGAAGAGCAGCACAGCGGCGGTGCCAAAGCCCTGACCCGGTTGGCTAAAGACACCGACGGCCTGCAGATGTTCAGCAGCAAGGCACCCTACCTGGCCAAGCTGCACAGCTTTTTTGAAGTGGGCCCCAACGCCTTCACGCTGCTCAACCGGGCGGCGGGCCTCAAGCAGCTCAACAGCATCGACGAAATTTTTCGCGAGCTGGTGCTGGACGACCACTCGGCCTTTGACGATGCGCAGAAGGTGGTCGATGGCTTTGCCGAGCTGGCCTCCATCCACGCCGACCTGGAACTGGCCAATGCGCAGTATGTGTCGCTGCTGCCGCTGCGCGATCTGGCCACGCGCGAGCAGCAGCAGGCCCAGCACCTGGCGCACCTGCAGGCGCTGCAGCAGCAGCTACCGCACTGGTTTGCAGCGCAGGGCGTGCAATGGTGGGGCCAGCGCGTGGCACAGTTGCAGGCACAGATGGCGCAGCGCGATGCACTGTTGCAAGCCGCGCAGCAGCATGTGGATACCGCACGCAAGCACGAGCAGGACTTGCATGGCCTCTACCTGCAAGCCGGTGGCGCCAACATCGATGTGCTGCGCGAGAACATGGACCACGCCCGCCAAGCGCTGGCCCGCATCGAAGGCCATCTGGCCCAGTACCAAGCGCTGGTGCGCAACCTCGGGCTGGGTGACAACGCCAGTGCCAACGACCTCGCCCACCACCAGGCCCAAGCCCAGGCGGCGATGGCGCACATCGACGCACGCCAGGCCGAGCTGCAGGCCAGCGCCGAACACGCCATCGCCCAGGCCCACAACGCCCACACCCGCCTGCGCGAGACCCAGGCCGAATACGAGGCCGTGCGCCAGCGCCCTGGCTCCAACTTGCCGATGGAGTTCCAGCGCTTTCGCGCCGAGCTGGCCGAGCACCTGGGCTTGCCCGAAACCGACCTGCCCTTTGCTGCCGAGCTGGTGGAAGTGCGCCAGGCCGAACAAGCGTGGCGCGGCGCCATCGAGCGCGCACTGGGCAGCCACCGCCTGCGCATTTTGGTGCCGCAGGCGGCAATGCACACCGCGCTGCAATGGGTGAACCAGCGGCACAACCGCTTGCATGTGCGCCTGCTGGAAGTGCGCGATGCCACGCCCGCAGCGTTCATGCCCGACGGCTTTGCGCGCAAGCTCAACCTCAAGCCCGCTACCCCCGCCGCGCACCTGAACACGCTGCGCCACCTGCTGCACGGCCTGGACCGCCACTGCGTGCCCGATGTGCAAACGCTGGAGCGCACACCCCACGCCATGACGGCGCAGGGCCTGATGTCCAGCCAATCGGGCCACTTCGACAAGCAGGACCAAAAGCGGCTGGACCAGGACTGGATGACGGGGTTTGACAACCGCGACCGGCTCGCGCATTTGCTACAACAAAGAGAGCAGCTTGCGCTGGAATATCAAGCGCTAGAGGCCCAAAAGACCCAAACCCTGAACGCCCAGCGCCAGGCGCACGAACAACGCCAACTGTGGGCCGCCCTGCAAGCGCTGCAGCACGACGACCTGGACACGGCGGCGGCCGAGGCACAGTGGCAGCACAAAGCGCAGCAACTGCAGGCGCTGCTGCACCCCGGCTCAGACACCGCGCAGGCCAAACACCGCTGGGACGCAGCGCAAGCGCACACCCGCGCGGCAGAGGAGCAACTGCGCGAACTGCAAACAGCCCAAACGCAAGACGACACCTTGCGGGCCGCCGCGCAAAAGAAGCACAGCGCCTACCAGGCACGCAGCGCTGGCGGGGCCGTGGTGGCGGCGGACTTGGCCGCAGACTTTGCGGCGAATCTGGCCCGCGCCGGGCACCGCCTGCCCGCGCTGGATGGCGACAACCTCGAAACCCAGGAGCGCGACGCCAGCGCCACCGTGCAAGCCAAAGCCGCCGAGGCCAGCAAAAAGCTGAACACCCTGCACACCGACATCGTGCGCCAAATGGGCAAAGCCAAGCACGAAGACCGGGGCGCACTGGCCGACCATGGGCCAGAGGTGGAGGCGCTGCCCCACTACCTGCAGCGCCTGCAAGCGCTGGAAGAAGAAGCCCTGCCGCACAAGCGCCAGCGGTTTCAGGAATACCTCAACAACACCTCGCAGCAGGGCGTGGACACGCTACTCAATGGCATCGCCGCGCAGGTGGCAGACATTGAAGAGCGCATTGCCCAACTCAACGACACGCTCCAGCGCGTGGACTTTCAGCCGGGCCGGTATTTGCAGCTAGAGCCCCGCGCCGTCGTCCACCAAAGCCTGCAAGAGCTCAACCGTGCCCAGGCCCAGCTGCGCACCGAAAGCCTGCGCGACGATGGCGGCCAAAGCCACTACCGGGCGCTGCGCGCCATCGTGGAGATGCTGCAAACCCACGCCAGCAACCGCCGCAGCAAGGCCGCGCAAGCGCTGCTGGACGCCCGCTACCGCCTGCAATTTGCCGTGCTGGTGCTCGACCGGGCCAGCGGCCAGATGCTGGAGCGGCGCACCGGATCGCAAGGCGGCAGCGGGGGCGAGAAAGAAATCATCGCCAGCTACGTGCTCACCGCCTCGCTGAGCTACGCGCTGTGCCCCAGCGGCGCCAGCCGCCCGGTGTTTGGCACCATCGTGCTGGACGAAGCGTTTTCCAAAAGCTCGCAGGCCGTGGCCGCGCGCATCATCCAGGCGCTGCGCGAGTTTGGCCTGCACGCGCTGTTCGTCACCCCCAACAAAGAAGTGCGCCTGCTGCGCAACCACACGCGCAGCGCCGTGGTGGTGCACCGGCGCGGCGCACAGGCCACGCTGGCATCGCTGCGCTGGGAGGAGATTGACGCCTTTCGCCGCAGCGCGCAAAGCACTTCCTCTGGCAATGCGGCATGAAGTCGCCACAAGTCCTGGCCGCCAAACTGGCCCAGCAATGGCACAGCGCCGATTGGCGTGAGCGCCAGCTATTGGGCGGTGGCACGGCATGGCCGCTGACCCTGCCCATCGGCCAGCCCGACACGGCCGTTTTTTTGAACGACGCCGCCGCGCTGCGCAGCCATTTGCAGCAGTGGCGGGCGGTAGAGCAGGACGGCCTGGGCCATGTGCAATGGCAAGAGCGGCGCTACCGGGGCAGCAGCGACGCCATTGCCGTGCCCACCCACTGGCAACTGGCCAAACCCTCGCAGTGCATCGCCGCCATCCGCCACTTCAAGGTGCTGGGGCATGCGCAAGTCCACAGCGACTACGCCCGGCTCAGCACCCTCATCGCCGGGGTAGAGCGCCCCGGCTTTCAGCGCCTGCTGGTGCGCCGCCTGGTGCAGTGGCGCGATGTGCCCGTCGATGCGGTCATGGCCGCAGCGCACATGGCCCTGCAACTGGAGCCCGGCTGCGCCCAAGGCAAACCCCTGCGCGCACTGGCGGTGCAGGGCAATGACACCAAGTTTTTTGAACGCCACGCCAGCCTGCTCACCGCCCTGCTGGACGAGCGCTTTGACGGCGAAGCCAGCCGCCAGGGGCTGGTGGGCTTTTTGGGCGCGCTGCCCGAAGACGACCACTGGCTGCTCATCGCCCCGCTGGCCCCCGGCCTGCTGCCCTTTGCGCAAATGCGCGTGCGCGCCAGCGAGCTGCAGACCACGCCTCTGCCCGCCCGCCGCATCCTGCTGGTAGAGAACGAACGCAGCCTGCACCAACTGCCCGCGCCAGTGCAGGACACGATCGCCGTGTTGGGCGCGGGCCTGAACCTGGGCTGGCTGGCCGCACCCTGGCTGCAAGAGCGCAGCGTGGCTTATTGGGGCGACTTGGACACCTGGGGTTTGCGCATGCTGGCCACGGCCCGCCACCACCTGCCACACCTGCACGCGCTGCTGATGGACCGCGCCACCTTTAGCGCCCACCAACACCTGGCAGTGGCCGAACCGGTGCATGCCCCCGAGCCCATTTCAGGCGCACAGACGCCCGAAGAAGCCGCACTGCAAGCGCACCTGCGCGCGCAAGCCAGAGGACGGCTGGAGCAGGAGTTCTTGCCCACAGACACCGTACACCGCGCTGTGCGAACCTGGGTGAATGACAATGATGGCCTGGCCTGAGAACCTGTTCAAGTGCTGCGCAAGGCTTCGACAAGCTCAGCCCGAACGGATGTTGCAAGTTCAAAGATCCCGACTCAATCTGTTCCAAAAGACCCAACCGATAGCCCCATCACCCCATGCGCTCCCCCATCTCCATCGTTGACGTCGACCGCCTCGACACCTGGACCCGCTACCGCGCGGGCCTGTGCGAGACCTGTGCGGCCAACTGCTGCACCATGCCGCTGGAGGTGCAGCTACCCGACCTGGTGCGGCTGGGGCTGGTGGATGCGTTTGAGGCCGAGCACGAAGAGCCCCGCCACATTGCCAAGCGGCTGCAAAAGGCGCGGCTGATTGACCACTTCAACCACAAGAACGTGGTGTTCACCATGGCGCGGCGGGGCAGTGGGGATTGCAACTTTCTCGACCCCAAGACGCGGCTGTGCACGGTGTATGACCAGCGGCCCGAAACGTGCCGCCTGCACCCGCAGAAGAAAAGCCCCAAGCCGGGTTACTGCGCGTATGGGCGGCGCGGGGGCTGAGGTAATCCTCGGCACACCGCCACGGCCATGAAGGCAGTCGCTCTGCCGGTGATTGACCCGGCCCGGTGCACGGGTTGTGGCTGGTGCGTGGCGGTGTGCCCGCCGCATGTGCTGTCGCTGCAAGTGCAGGGGGACAGCCGCTGGGGGCCGAAGCGGTCGGTGCTGGACGATGCGCAGGGCTGCACGGGCTGTGCGCTGTGTGCGGTGCGCTGCCCTTTTGATGCGATTGCGATGCGGCGTTGTCCCACAGCCAAGCCAGCGCAGCCGTGATGAGATGGGGCCTTTGGGAGCCCCAGGGCTCCAGCACACCAAGGAGTTCACCATGTCTGAAAAGAAAGCCAGCGTTCATTGGGAAGGGGCCGGCAAGGCAGGCCAGGGCCAGATCAGCACCGAGACGGGCGCGCTGGAGCGTTACCCCTACGGCTTTGCGAGCCGGTTTGGCGACGACCGCAAGGGCACCAACCCCGAAGAGATTCTGGGCGCGGCCCATGCGGCCTGTTTCACGATGGCGTTTTCATTCGCGGCCGAGAAGGCGGGCGTGGCCACCGAATCTGTGGACACCACAGCCTGCGTGCGCTTGAGCAAGGATGGCGACGGGTTTGTAATTGACCGCATTGCGCTCACGCTGAAGGCCAAGGTGCCGGGCCTGGACGACGCGGCGTTTCAAAAACTGGCGGCCGATGCCAAGGCCCATTGCCCCTTGTCGAAAGCGCTGGCTGCGGTGCAAGAGATCACGCTGCAAGCACAGCTGGTGCCCTGAACGGGCCCTGGCCACAGCGGCTTCAAGCAAAAACAGCCACCGGCGCCCGCATAGCAAGCGCCGCTAGCTCTTAAAACAATAGCGACGATTGCCTGCAAGCGCCCTCGCGCCGTGCGCAGGTGACGGGGCTGGGGCGGTGCGCTACACTGACCGCCTCATGTCGTTCACTCCATCTACCGTCATCGCACCTGCCGCAGCCTTTGCGTGCATGGGCATGATGCTGCCTGCGTTCACGCGGGCGATGGGTGCACGAATGATGATCACCATTACCACCGCGGCCACCTGAGCGCAGCGCAGGTGGCCGTTTCGGCAGCCACCTGGTGATCGCTCTCTCTTCCCCCACAAGACGAATGCACGAAACCCAGCTCTGGCAGCTGGGTTTTTTTGTTTGTTCGTTCGTTTGATGTTTGGAGAAGCCGATGTACCGCGATCCTGTCGAGAGTCTTGAGCCCCAGTCCAGCCACGCCGCCGCGTTGGCACCCCGCCCGCTGCGCGTGGGCATGATTGGCATTGGCACCGTGGGCTCGGGCACGTTCCGCGTGCTGGCACGCAACCAGGCGGAGATTGCGGGGCGCGCGGGGCGGGGCATCAAGCTGGTGATGGTGTGCGCCCGCAGCCTGGCCCGCGCGATGCGCGTGGTGGGCAGAGATGCCGCGCTGACCAACGACCCGATGCTGGTGGCCACGCACCCCGATGTGGATGTGGTGGTGGAAGTGGCGGGCGGCACCAGCCCCGCACGCGAATGGGTGCTGGCCGCTATCCGTGCGGGCAAGCATGTGGTCACGGCCAACAAGGCACTGCTGGCCACGCACGGCAACGAGATCTTTGCCGCCGCCCGCCAGCACGGCGTGACGGTGGCGTACGAAGGCGCGGTGGCCGGGAGCATCCCCATCATCAAGGCGCTGCGCGAGGGCCTCACGGCCAACCGCATCGAGTGGGTGGCGGGCATCATCAACGGCACCACGAATTTCATCCTGAGCAAGATGCGCGAAGAAGGGCTGGGCTTTGCCGAGGCATTGGCGCAAGCGCAGGCGCTGGGCTATGCCGAAGCAGATCCGACCTTCGACATCGAAGGCATCGACGCGGCCCACAAGATCACCCTGCTGGCGGCCAATGCGTTTGGCATGCCGGTGCGTTTTGTCGATGCGCAGGTGGAGGGCATCACCCGCCTGCAGGGGCTGGACGTGGCTTGTGCCGAACAACTGGGCTATCGCGTCAAGCTGCTGGGCGTGGCGCGGCGGCGCAAGGAGGGCGATGCCGATGGCGTGGAGCTGCGCGTGCAGCCCGCGCTGGTGCCTGCCACGCATTTGCTGGCGCAGGTCAACAGCTCGATGAACGCGGTGATGGTGAAGGGCGATGCGGCGGGTGTGACGATGTTTTACGGCGCGGGCGCAGGGTCAGAGCAGACCGCATCGGCCGTGATTGCCGACCTGGTGGACGTGGCCCGCCTGCAGGGCACCACGCCCGCACAGCGCGTGCCGCACGAGGGCTTTCACGCCCACGCGGTGAATGAGCAACTGGCCGTGCTGCCACGCGCAGCCGTGCACACCCGCCACTACCTGCGCGTGCCCGTGCACACCGCACAGCAGCTGGACGAGGTGAGTGCATGGCTGGCAGCGCAGCAGGTGCCGGTGCAGCGCGTGGAACTGGCTCGCGACCAGGCGCTGCCCGCTGGCAGCGGCCCCGAGGCGCAAGCGCAAGTGCTGGTGCTGACCGACGCCGTGGCCCAGGCCACGGTAGACCGGGCCGTGCACGCGCTGGCCGACCACCAAGCGGTAGCGGGGCCAGTGGTGACGCTGCGGGTGGAAGTGCTGGAGGGTTGAGGGCGGGGCGGCAGGGTGCCACACACTGCACCATATTCAATCAAAAACAGGCTACAGCGCTTTCCCATCAAGCGCTGGCAGCTATTGATTCAATAGCAAATTCACCACACACCTCAGCCCATCAACCGCCCCAGCACCAGCGCCGCCATGTCTTCGGCGGCGGGGGTGCCTTCGGCCAGCAAGCCCTGCACCACGCCCGCACGGTCTTCGTCGGTGCGGTTCTGGCTCACCTTCCATACGCCTTCCCAGCGCTGCACTTCCAGCGCCACGCCCACAATGGCGCGCTGCATTTTTTCCAGGTAATCAGGCGGGGCGTCGTCCACGCGCCAGGGGTGGGGGCGATGGGCTTCTTGCGCATCGCTCAGGCGGCGCAGCATGTCGCGCAAAGGGCCTTCGCCGTCGAGCACGCGCAGGGTGCCGTGGGCGTGCACGGCGGCGTAGTTCCAGGTGGGCACCTGCTTGCCGTCCACCGCCTTGGACAGGTACCACGATGGCGAGATGTACGCCTGCGGCCCGTGGAAGACGGCCACGGCGTGCTGCGGCAGCAGGGGCCACACGCCATTGGCCCGCGCCACATGGCCCAGCAGCGTGCCGTGCGGGCCCTGGTGCGGGTCGAGGAACAAGGGGATGTGATTGGCGTGCAGCGCCCCCTCGTGCGCAATGACCAGAGTGGCCAGCGGCTGGGCGCGCACTAGCGCCTGCAGGGTGGCAGGGTCCGTCACCTGAAACTGGCGGTTGGGGTTGGCCATGTCAGGCGCCTTCCGTTTGCAAGACGGGCGCGCAGTCGATCTGCGTCTTGACCGAGTTGGCCAGAAAGCACGCTGCATGCGCCTGGTGGTGCAGGTCGGCCAGCACCACCGCGGTGGGCGCGTGGGCTGCATCAAACACCGTGACCGGGCGCAACTGCACATGGCGGACCACCAGGCGGCCTTCGGCATCCTGGGCCATGGTGCCCTCAGCAGCGTCGGTGTAGCGGTTCACGCGCCAGCCCGCGCGGCTGGCAATGTCCAAAAACCACAGCATGTGGCAACTGGCCAGGGCGGCGATGTAGGCCTCTTCAGGGTCCACCGCCGCGGCATCAGAGTAGGGCAGGGGCACCAAATGGGGCGACGAGGACGCCGCCACGGTGGCACCGCCATCAAACTGCCACTGGTGGCTGCGGTGGTAGCGCTGGTCCAGAAAGTCATCGGTGCCACGGGTCCAGACGACGGTGGCTGTGTGCGGTGCGGCCATGGGTGAAGTTCCAACGGGGGTTTTTACAATGGTTCTTCAGTTTAGGTGCCGTAGGGCATCCACAAGGAGCCAATTCGTGCCCATTGCCAGAGCCAATTCCACACCCAGCGCCGCGCCTTCATCGGCCACCTTGCGCCAGCAGGTGTATGCGCAATTGCGCAGCGCCATCGAGCAAGGCCGCTGGCCTGCGGGCACGCGGTTGCCGTCTTCTCGCACCCATGCGGGGCTGCTGGGCGTATCGCGCAACACGGTGCTGTGGGCCGTGCAGCGCCTGCTGGCCGAGGGCTATGTCGAGGCCCGCGTGGGCGATGGCACCTATGTGGCGCAAGCCCTGGCCCCGCGCCCGCGTGCCAGCGCGCCCGCGCTGGCAATGCCGCCCCGGGGCCTGTCGCAGCGCGGGCAGCTGGTGGCCGACACGGCCGCACGCTGGCGCCCGCCGCTGGTGCCGGCGCGGGCCTTTCGCATTGGCGCGCCCGAGGTGGCCAGTTTTCCGTTTGCCGTGTGGGACCGCCTGGCGCGCCAGGCCAGCCAGGCCCAGCGCACCGCCCGCGCCCACTACCTGGACCCGGCGGGCGACCCGGATCTGCGCCAGGCCGTGGCGCAGTGGCTGTGGGCGTCGCGCGGCATTCGGTGCGATGCGGCGCAGGTGGTGGTGTGTTCAGGTTCGCAGCAGGGCATTGACCTGATTGCGCGCCTGCTGCTGGATGTGGGCGACGAGGTGCTGGTGGAAGACCCTGGCTACCCCGGCATCCGCGCCAGCCTGCTGGGCCACGGCGCGCTGGCACGGCCCGTGCCGCTGGATGAAAGCGGCCTGTGCATTGCGCAGGGCGCTGCGCAGTGGCCTGCCGCGCGCATGGTGGTGGTGACGCCCACGCACCAGTTCCCCACCTGCGTGCGCATGGATTTGCCACGCCGCCAGGCCCTGCTGCAATGGGCGCGCGAGCACGATGCCTGGGTGGTGGAAGACGACTACGACGGCGAATTTCAATACGGCAATGCCGCCCAGCGCGTGCCTGCGCTGTGCAGCCTGCCGGGGTCGGAGCGCGTGCTGTACGTGGGCACCTTCAGCAAAACGCTGCACCCCGGCCTGCGCCTGGGCTTTGTGGTGGTGCCGCCCGCGCTGGTCGAAGCCTTTGCCATGGCCCGCGCCATCACCGACCGGCACGCACCCGGCGACACGCAGGCGGTGCTGGCCCGCTTCATTGCCGAAGGGCACCTGCTGCGCCACTTGCGCCGCATGCGCGAGCTGTACCTGCACCGGCAGCAATGGCTGATCGACACCCTGGCCGATGCCAGCGACGGCACACTGCAATTGCAGCCCAGCGACCGGGGCATGCACCTGCTGCACGAAGTGCCGGTGGGCACCGACGACGAACCCCTGGCCCGCAGCGCGCAGGCGGCGGGCGTCATGCTGGGCCCGCTGTCGCGCTACGCCGTGCAATCACCGCGCCGGGGCTGGCTGTTCGGCTACGCAGGCTATGGCGACGAAGAAATCTGCGCCGCAGCGCGGGTGGTGGGGGCGCTGGCGCGACGCGCTAGCAAGGCCTGAACACTCCCCTGTCACGCAGCGCTCAGGGCCTGCTCCACCAGCGCCAGCCCTTGCGCCGCGCCCAGGCGCAAGCCCACGTCGCTGCGGGTGGGCACCTCGCATTCACGGGGGTTGATGCGAATGAGGCGGCCACCGTGCGCGTGAAGAATGCGGTGGCTGAAGTGGCGCACGGACGGAATGGCCGTGCCCGCCCCCAGCTCGATCACCACAGGGCGGCGCACGCGCTGCAGCCAGCGCTGCTGGTGTGCGTGCTGGGCGGCGGTGCGCGCCTCCGCCCAATCCCAGTCGTTGAACATGAGGATGTTGGGCCGCGCCAAGCCACCGCAGTGGGGGCAGCGCGGGGGTGCGTTGCGCAGGCGGCAGGTGGCTTCGTCCACATCGGGCACAAAGTCATCGGCGGGCCAGATGGCGTCGCTGCAGCCTGCCAGGCACTGCAGATGGTGGATGGAGCCGTGGCATTCATGCACCGCGTCGGCAAAGTAGCCTGCCATCTGGAACTGCCCGTCCACATTGCTGGTGAAAACGCTCAGGCCCTGGTGCATGCGCGCGCCCCAGCGCTGCAGTTGCGCAAAGCCCGCGTGGGGCACCGTGCGGCGGTACAGCGCCAGCCGGTGGCCGTAGAAGCCCCAGGCCAGCTCGGGCGCCTCACGAAACGCTGCGGGCGAAGCGATGGAGGCAAAGTCCAGCCGCGCCTGCGCCAGCGCAGGGTAGGCACGCCAGAACCCTTCATTGCCCCGGAAGTCGGGCAGGCCGGAATCCACCCCCATGCCGGCACCAGCGGCCACGATGAGGGCGTCGGCCTGCTCCAGCAAAGCGGCCGCGTGCTCGGCAGCAGCGCGTGTGGCGGGGTCGGTGGGGTGGGTGTGCATGGGGGTCTCCTGGGGCGCCAAGGATAAAGCCGGGCACCGCACGGGCGCGGTGTTTTGCACTACGCTGTGGACCACGGCCCCGCTTGCGCCAGGCTTTTTGTTCAAACACCCCTGATGCCCATGCCCCTGGAACCTTACCTTGACGCCGCGCCCCAACTGGGCAGCCATGTTTTCGTGCACGCCAGCGCACAGGTGATTGGCGATGTGCAACTGGGCGATGACAGCTCGGTGTGGTGCAACGCCGTGCTGCGCGGCGATGTGAACCGCATCACCGTGGGCCGCTGCAGCAACGTGCAGGACCTGACCATGGGCCATGTCTCGCACCGCAACGCGAGCAAGCCCGAAGGCTCGCCGCTGGTGATTGGCGACTACGTGACCGTGGGCCACTCGGTCATCCTGCACGGCTGCCGCATTGGCAACGAATGCCTGATCGGCATGGGATCCATCGTGATGGACGACGCAGTGATCGAAGACCGCGTGATGCTGGGCGCAGGCAGCCTGGTGCCGCCGGGCAAGGTGCTGGAAAGCGGCCACCTCTACATCGGCCGCCCCGCCGTGCGCCAGCGCGCGCTGACCGAAGCAGAGATCGCCTACCTGAAGTATTCGGCCGAACACTACGTGCGCGTGAAGAACAACTACCTGGCGGGCAGCCCCGCCGCACCGTTGCCAGAGGCAGCGGCCAGCAAGGGGCAAGGCACACCCGGATAATCCGGGGCCTGCACCGACCTTTTCACGGCGGCATCGCTTGCTTTCCGTATCCACCATGTCCGCCGTCACGCCCACGCCACCCGCCCTACGCGTCCTGTCCGTCATCCCGCCGATGACGCAACTGAACACGCCCTACCCGTCTACCGCCTACCTCACGGGGTTCTTGCGCTCGCGCGGGGTGGATGCAGCGCAGGAAGACCTGGCGCTGGCCCTGGTGCTGCGCCTGCTCTCACCCGAAGGGCTGCGCGCCATTGCAGCCAAGGTGGATGCGCTGCCGCCCAAAAAGCGCAGCGCTGCTGTGCAGAGCTTTGCCGAGCAGCAAGACCGCTACCTCGCCACCATCGGCCCCGCCATCGCCTTTTTGCAAGGGCGCGACAGCACGCTGGCGCACCGCATCGTGGGCCGCCACTACCTGCCCGAGGGGCCCCGCTTTGCATCGCTGGATGTTTATGTCGATGACGAGGGCGGCGACCCGCTGGGCTGGGCCTTTGGCGCCCTGGGCCTGACGGACAAGGCCAAGCACCTGGCCACGCTGTATTTGAACGACCTGGCCGATGTGCTGCGCGATGCGGTGGACGAGCGTTTTGAGTTTGTGCGCTATGCCGAATCGCTGGCGGGCAGCCAACCCACGTTCGACCCGCTGGCGAACGCACTGGCTGCGCCGCCCACGCTGGTCGATGAGTTGCTGGAGCAACTCACGCACGAAGCGATCGCCAAGCACCAGCCCAACGTGGTGCTGCTATCCGTGCCCTTCCCCGGCTCGGTGTATGCGGCGTTTCGCATTGCGCAGGCCATCAAGGCGCGGCACCCGCACATCACCACCGTGCTGGGTGGCGGCTTTGTGAACACCGAGCTGCGCGAGCTGGCCGAGCCGCGCGTGTTTGACCACTTTGACTACGTGACGCTCGACTCTGGCGAACGCCCGCTGCTGGCGCTGCTGGAACACCTGCGCGGCGAACGCGGCCGCCAGCGGCTGGTGCGCACCTTTGTGCGCAACGACGGGCAGGTGCAGTACATCAACATGATGGAAGCCGACATCGCCTTTGCCGAGGTGGGCACCCCCACCTGGGACGGACTGCCGCTGGACCGCTACCTGTCGCTCTTGGACATGCTCAACCCCATGCACCGCCTGTGGAGCGACGGGCGCTGGAACAAGCTCACCGTGGCGCATGGCTGCTACTGGAAGAAGTGCAGCTTTTGCGACGTGAGCCTGGACTACATCAGCCGCTACGAAGGCGCGAGCGCCGCCGTGCTGGCCGACCGCATCGAGCAGATCGTGCGCGAAACAGGGCAGACCGGCTTTCACTTTGTGGACGAAGCCGCACCGCCCAAGGCGCTCAAGGCACTGGCCAGCGAAATGATTGCGCGCGGCACTGGCATCAGCTGGTGGGGCAATGTGCGGTTTGAAAAAACCTTCACGCCCGAGCTGGCCGAACTGCTGGCCGACAGCGGCTGCATCGCCATCTCGGGTGGTCTGGAAGTCGCGTCAGACCGGCTGCTAAGCCTCATGAAAAAAGGGGTGTCGGTGGACCAGGTGGCGCGCGTGACCAAGGCCTTCACTGACGCTGGCATCCTGGTGCATGCGTACCTGATGTACGGTTTTCCGACGCAGACGGTGCAAGACACCGTGGACGCGCTCGAATACGTGCGCCAGTTGTTTGCCAATGGCTGCATCCAGAGCGGGTTCTTTCACCGCTTTGCCTGCACCGTGCATTCACCCGTCGGCAAAAACCCCGAGGAATACGGCGTGACCCTGGCCCCGCTACCGTCGGGCGACTTTGCCAAGAACGATGTGGCCTTCATCGACCCCACAGGCGTAGACCACGACGCGCTGGGCGCGGGGCTCAAGAAAGCCATCTACAACTACATGCACGGCATCGGGCTGGAAGAAGACGTGCGCCTGTGGTTCCCGTTCAAGGTGCCCAAGACCACGGTGCGGCGCGACCGCATTGAGCGCGCGCTGCGCGAGCGCGGCTGACCGCATCCGGCATTTAAGCTTTTTTGGCCTGTAGCGCCCGCCTAGCAAGCGCTAGTAGCTATTGAATTAATAGCGTCTAACATCGTCTGGCCTTGAGGCACACGCCTGCGCCGTGCAGGCCCTGATCCATCCCATCACTTCTTTTGCTGCTGGTAGGCGCGGTGCATGGGCGGGCCCTTGTCGGTGTCGGTCAGGCCCCGGGTCACATCCTCGTAGGCCTGGCGCACTTCGCGCGACGGAATACCGCCCGTCATGTCCGTCGCTTCATCGCGTTCGTGCGGCAAGCGGGCTTCGGGCTCTTGCAAGGCTTCCGGGTGGCTCTTGGGCGTTTGCGCCTGCGCTTCGGGGCGCTGGGTGGTGTCCACCCGCCGCTCGGAGCGCACCGGCACGGGCGAGGCAGGCTCCTTGCGCTCGTCGGGCAGGGCATCTGGCGCGGGGCCGGGGAGGTTGGCGGGCGAAGGGGTGGGGTGTGGAGGGTTTTTCATGGCCTCCACGCTAAAAGCCGATTTACGTCAGCCCTGTAGGTGGGAGCGCACTCTGTGCGCAGGAAAATCACTTCGGAGAATATAAAAATACGGGGATGCGCATATACCCCCATCGAAGCCAGCGATTTTCAGTGATTATTTCGTGGGAGCCACATTTCGTCCCTCAAACAAATCAACGCCTCACCGGAACATTATTTTTCGAATATCGGATCAAGCAATTTCATTGAAAAGCGACACACGGCCTCTGCCTTGGCGTTTGGCGTCGTAGCAGGCGGCATCGGCTTTGTTGCATAAATCGGCCATAGGCCAAGGCATCCCCAATCCCAAAAAGATTTACGCAGCAGCGACCGTCTGGGGCGTGCCCAGATCGGTAAATTGATTGAGGATTGAAGCTCGGATGTGCAGCTCGGTCACCTGGCGCTC